>DASVIU010000379.1:0-2350 GCA_036386275.1 Bacteroidota bacterium
TAGGGGACGCGCAATGGTGAGCCAGGGGGTATCGCCTCCCAGCCCCGGAGGAAGATGTAGAAGTTGACCAGCCCGTAGATGAGGAAAAATACGGCGAAGAAGACTGCCATGTTCACTGCTTTCATCGCAGACCGGTCAGGCACCGGCCGGGGCGGTGATGGCGCGCTCGAGAGCCTTCACTTCGTTCATCAGCTGCGCGAACATGTCCGGGGTCAGCGACTGTTCGCCGTCCGAGAACGCATCTGCGGGATGAGGATGGACCTCGATCATGAGCCCGTCCGCACCCGCCGCAACGGCCGCCCTGCTCATGGGGAGGACCAGGTCATGGCGCCCCGTCCCGTGACTAGGATCAACGATGATCGGAAGGTGCGAAAGCAGCTTGACCGCGGGGACGATGTTGAGGTCGAGCGTGTTCCGCGTGTACTCCACGAATGTCCTGATCCCGCGCTCGCACAATATGACGCCGGAATTCCCCCCGGAGAGGAGGTACTCGGCACTCATCAGGAGCTCATTCAACGTCGCGGAGAAGTTCCGCTTGAGCAGGACCGGCTTCCCCACACCCGAGAGCGCGCGGAGGAGCTTGGTGTTGTGCATGTTCCGGGCCCCCACCTGGAGGAGGTCCGCATACCGGGCGACGAGATCCACATCGGACGATTCCATGACCTCGGTGACGATCCCCAGTCCGGTTTCCTCCCGTGCCAGTGCCAGGAGCTTCAGGCCTTCCTCTCCGAGCCCCTGAAAGGCGTACGGGCTCGTCCGCGGCTTGTACGCTCCTCCACGCAGGAGATCAGCACCCGCGTTCTTCACAGCCCGCGCGGTCGACAGGATCTGTTCCTCGCCCTCGACGGAGCAGGGTCCCGCGATGACCGCAAGACGACCCCCTCCGATCTTCACCCCGGCGACATCGACCACCGTGTTCTCGCGCCTGAATTCCCTGCTTGCCAGCTTGTACGGCTTGAGTATCGGTATGACATCCTCCACCAGCGGCAGGAGCGAGAACTGCTCCTTCTTCATGAGGCGCTCATCCCCGATCACTCCAATGATCGTCCGTTCGACTCCCTGTGACGGGTGAGCCTTCAGGCCGAGTTCCTCGACACGTCCGACAACATGGCGCACGTCTTCCGGCGTGGCCCGCGCGCTCATGACAATGATCATGTATCACCCTTTCCGTGTTGAGAGTTCACAAGCCCTTGATGACGACGATCGTCTCATCGTCGTGCTGCACCGCCCCATCGGAAAAAGCGGCAAGCTCCCCGATGATCGCGTCGCGTATCGCCGCCGCGTTTTCCCCAGCCCGGCCGGAGAGGAGGTCCATCAACCGATCCTCGCCGAAGAGCTCCCCCGCTCTGTTGTGTGCCTCAGTCACGCCGTCGGTGACGAACAAAAGGACGTCCCCGGGGCTGTACCGCACGACCTTCTCCTCGATTTCGGAGGAGAACACCCCCGCGTTGTTGAGACCGAGCCCGAGCCCCCTGGGGGTGATCGCCACTACCCGTCGTTCCGCCGCCAGGAAATGATAGAGGGGGAGGTGGCCCGCCCTGGCGAGGACGAACGATTGCTCCTGCGGATCGAACGCCGCCCCCACTGCGGTCACAAACGAGCTCTTCTCCATGTCGCCGCACAGGAGGCGGTTCGCGCGGATGAACAGATCGGCGGGAGAAAGGCCGAAGCCGTGGAGGGAGCGGAGTATCCCCTGGACTTTCGACATGTAGAGAGCCGCCGATGTCCCCTTCCCGCTCACGTCCCCGACGACGACGGTCAGATGGTCGGTGCTCCCGTTCAGATAGTCGAAGAAGTCACCCCCGACCTCCAGCGCCGGAAGCGAGGATCCGGCGATTTCGAGTCCTTTCACGACCGGCGTCTTCTGGGGGAGAGAGGCAAGCTGGATACGCCGCGCAATCGCCAGCTCGTGTTTCATCCTCTCCTTCTCCGCGAGCTCCTCGTAAAGGAACGCGTTCTCCATCGCCATAGCGGACTGGACTGCCGCCGCCGCAAGGAATTCGTAATCCTCCCGCCGGTAGGTTGCCTCGGAGAGCTTCTCCCCCAGGACCAGCGCGCCGAGCAGCCGCTGGCGCGAACGGACAGGGACGATGAGGTAAAACTCGTTCAGCCGGAACGCCTCTTTCAGCGCAGGGGGGAGATAGTCCACGTGTATCTGCTCCCCCGCGTCCAGCAGCACCTGGTACAGGTTGTCCTCGACGAGCGTGCAGAACCGGCCCCATGCCTCCTGATGAATCCCGTATCCGACGCGGCATGCGGAGACCTCACCGGAACGGAAAAAGAACACCCCCGCCCGTTTTGCGCGAACAAGATCCGCAATCTTCCCGGTGAGCGCCGCCCCGAGGTCCGC
>DASVIU010000380.1:0-3815 GCA_036386275.1 Bacteroidota bacterium
GCTCCCCCCTCCGAGTTGCTTTGCCTCGTCCCCCGTGGGGATTTCGATCAACGGGAATACACCTATCTGTGGAGCATTGTCTGATTCTTCAAGGAACCGGTATTTCACGCCGATTTCCGTATCTGAATATCCGTAGGCCTTCCCGCCGCCTGAGCTGACGAATCCCATCGGGGCAACGATATGGAGCTGGACATTCCGGAATGCGCCGAAGTTGACCTCGATGTGCGGCAGGGTTGCACTCGTCCCGTGCTGTGCGAACTCCTGTTGAGATGCCAGGTAGAATTCCCAGTGATGAAAATCGACCGGCTGGGGATCATCGGTTTTGAAGGGAGGTCCGGCATTCCCTGCCCGGGGTACGCACGCACAAATTAGCAGCACGCTGAACCAGCGTAGAGTCAGATCCATCATACAACATAGCAAGTCATCTCGTCTGTTGCAATCCTCCCCTTTGATCGGAGGAACCCGGCAGTAACCTGAATATTCTCTCTTGAAGATCCTCTGCCCGGATTGGGAGAAGGACATAATCATGTATGCCACGGGTATTCAGATCTTGAAAGAACTCCGGGGAATCCCATCCCGAGATCACCAGGATTTTGAGAGTGGACTGCCTTTGCCTTGCGGAGGACACAAGTGCTGGAATATACCCGGGAGAAAGCCCGAGGTTTGAGGGAATAAGCAGGTCATACGTAATCGCAGTCAGTCGCTCATAAACGTTATCCGGTTCGCTTTGATCGTGTCCGGGCGTGATATCCAGACTTACCCCCAGTCCATGGAGGAGATGACGTATAAAAGAAGTTGGCGCTTCCATTGGATCGGCGACAAACAGCATTCTCCATTCCCTCCCGTGCCAACGGACCGGGTCCTGCGAAACAGGTCCGAATTCCTCAGCCGCTTTCTTTACGATTGAACCGGCGTGACGTACGAGCGCGGAAGGGCTTGTCCGGAGAAGCGCATTTCCTCGAGAATTGTCAGTCATTATTCATCATCTCCTCACTTCAATCGTGCGTTGAACTTCGCTCTGTCCTCTTTGAAAAGGAAGCGACTCGCGACAAAGACCTGTCTCAAAACCCGGAAACCTGTCCTCCGTATACACTATTGATGCCAACCGCAAATCGGGGAATCGAGGCGAAAATCGAGGCTATGTTCCTGCAAGACCGGCTATTTTAGCCATTTGTGAGACATATTTACCATGTGTGAAGAATGGTCTTCGCTCAAGGAGTTCATCTCACCTGGCGCCTGGATCTGAATTTCAGCATCAGTTGAATTTTCGGCGGCGCGAAATGTGGAAGTGATTCCGCTAAGCCGCTACAGTCGGGGAACCATGGCACGCGGGGGACTGCAGCTGGGTTTGCTGCCGTTGATGAGAGTGAAACCCGGCGTGGCGTCCGGGAATTGGGGATTGCGCTGGAAGCCGGGTCAAAACGCCCTGCGTGATGTGTTTGGGATTCACAGACAGGGGAGACAATCCACGATATCGACAATCGTCACTTTCCCCCCCTTTGCTTCGACATCGTAGTCGGTGCTGATGAAGATAGGGCCCCCCCTGTTGATCCCGTAGGCGCGTACAACGTAGTGCCCCGCGGCCGCGGAGAAGATCGCGAGGCCGTTGGTCCCTGTCACGACAGAATCGCGCGTTTGCAATAACACCACGGGAATTCCCGCAACCCCCTGGTTTTGCCAGTGAACGTTGACAATGATCAGACTGGATGCATTCGGAGGTTCTGAAGGGGGGATGTCATTGCATCCGGTAAGCAGCAGTGCAAGGAGAATCAGACCGGCGGATTTCATTGTTTCTCCTCCTGGCAGGAGACGCCAGAAAATGGATGAACTGCACACAGACAAAGTAACAAGTCAGACGACGATCTGCAACTCACGCAATTATGCTATTGTGTTTGACTATTCCTGCCTGATGTCGTACTTTCCAACATTCTCGCGGCTCCAAAAATCGATGGCGCCGGGCTCAGATCCTGCACGTTGACATGTTTTTTTCGATTCCGGGCCTGGTCTTCTTCCGCTCGCACCCGGAGATTTGTACTCACCGCGCTCTCGCTCATATCCGTTTTCCATGCCCGACGTCGGACGAACCTTTCGCCTCACCTTCATTGACTTCCGGGAGGATCCATGCAACTAGAACGACGGCTGAATATGGCCATGGTAGGGGGAGGGCCCGATGCGTTCATCGGAGAAGTGCACCGGAAGGCCGCCCGCATGGACGGCGGGATCGAAATCGTGGCGGGGAATTTCAGCCGTAACAGGAAGAAGTCGGAGGAGACGGGTCGCGCGCTCCATCTGGATCCGCCGCGTATCTATGGGAGCCATGAAGAGCTGGCTGAAAAGGAGCGGCGTCTTCCCGAAGGGAAAAGGGCGGACTTCGTTGCCGTTGTTACTCCCAACAATTCACACTTTCCCATCGCAAAAACGCTTCTGGAGTCCGGCTTCCACGTCATGTGCGAAAAACCGATGACGTTCACCGCCGGGGAGGCGCGGGAGCTTCAGCACGTAGTAAAAAGCTCAGGAAAAGTGTTCGGCCTCATGCACAACTATACCGGTTACCCGATGGTGAAACTCGCCCGGGATATGGTGCGGGGAGGGGACCTGGGGGAAGTCCGGAAGATCGTGGTCCAGTATCCGCAAGGCTGGCTCGCGACGCCGCTGGAGAAAACAGGGAGTGTCCAGGCACGCTGGCGGACGGACCCGGCCCGGAGCGGTGCTGCCGGCGCCCTGGGTGATATCGGCACGCACGGCGAGAACCTCTCGGAATACATTACAGGTCTGAGGATCACGGAGGTCTGTGCGGACGTCACCACATTCGTCAGGGGACGCCGGCTGGATGACGATGCAAACTGCCTCCTCCGTTTTGACAATGGTGCGAAAGGCATCCTGCACGTAAGCCAGATTGCGATCGGTGAGGAGAATAACCTGGCCATCTGGATTTACGGAGCGAAGAAAAGCCTGGAATGGCACCAGGAGAGTCCGAACTACCTGCATGTGAAGGAGCCGGACGGGCCGGTGCGTGTGTACAGGCGGGGGAACCCCTATGTGGGGGAAAAGAGTGCCGCTGCCGCCCGTGCCACGCGTCTCCCCTTCGGACATCCCGAGGGGTTCATCGAAGCATTCGCCAATGTCTACTCTAATTTTGCCGACACCATCCGTGCCTCCATCGCCGGGAAAAAGCCCGACAAACTGGCACTGGATTTCCCCAATGTCAACGACGGCCTGCGGGGGATGCTCTTCATCGACACGGTCCTCGCAAGCTCAAGAAGTTCAGAAAAATGGACGCCAATGCTCAGTTGAAGGAGAACACCGATGCCAAGACCTGTTACGCTTTTTACCGGACAATGGGCGGACCTCCCGCTTGCCACGCTGGCAAAAAAAGCCGCCTCGTGGGGGTATGATGGACTCGAACTTGCGTGCTGGGGTGATCACCTCGACGTGAACAAGGCCGCGGTGGACAAGAGCTACTGCAAACGGCAGCTCGCCATCCTTCGAAAGAACCGGTTGAACCTCCACGCGATCAGCCATCACCTCGCCGGGCAACTCGTCTGCGACCCGAATAACGACAGCCGCTCCGACGGCTTCGCCCCGGCCACATGCGCGGGGAACGCGGAGAAAAAGCGCGCCTGGGCCGTGGAGACGATGAAGAACGCCGCGCGCGCCGCGCGCAATCTCGGCGTAAAGGTGGTCAATGGTTTCACCGGCTCCTCAATTTGGCATCTCCTGTATAGTTTCCCGCCTGTCTCCGACCAGATGATCGAAGAAGGATACAGGTACTTCGCAAAAATGTGGAACCCCATACTGGATGTCTATGACAAGTG
>DASVIU010000381.1:0-3545 GCA_036386275.1 Bacteroidota bacterium
AGGAGATCACGATCCAGGTGAAGGGGCGCGACCTTGTCAACGGCATCCCCAAGACCACGGAGGCCAGCTCGGTAGAGATACGGGAAGCGCTCAGCGAGCCCGTGCTGCAGATCGTCCAGGCGGTGAAGCTGACACTCGAACGGACCCCCCCCGAACTCTCGGCCGATATTCTGGACCGGGGCGTGATGCTGAGCGGTGGGGGGGCACTTCTGAAGGGGCTGGACGAGCGGCTCAGGCTGGAGACGAGCCTGCCGGTCCATGTCGCCGAGGATCCCCTGACGGCTGTCGTGCGCGGGACGGGGAAGGTCCTGGACAATCTCGGCAGGTATTCGAAAGTGCTCATCAAGAGCCGCCGTTACTGAGCCCCTATAATGAGACGCCTGTACGAGTTCGTGTTCCTCTTCAAGGAGTACCTCGTGGTCGGGGTGCTCCTTGCCGTTTCGGTGACGCTTCTTGCACTGAACGACGACTCGCAGATCCGCACCATCCGGTCCGTCGCCGTCGTGTCGGTGGGGATGCTGCAGGATGCCCTGGGGATCATCCCGAACTATTTCGACCTCCGGCGCGAGAACCAGGTGCTCAGGGAGCTCAATCTCACGCTGGCCGACGAGGTGAACAGGCTCAGGGAGGCACGACTTGAGAACCTGAGGCTCCGGCAGCTTCTCGGACTGAAGGAGCGGGGGGAATTCGGTTTTGTCGCCGCCAACGTGATCGGGAAGAACCTCCAGCTCCTCCGGAACACCGTGACGCTTGACGCGGGGGAACGCAACGGCGTGCGGGCGGACATGCCGGTCGTGACCGAGAACGGCCTGGCCGGGAAGATCGTCGCCACCAGCGGCCGCTTCGCGGTGGCGCAAATATTGTATAACAAGGACATCCGCGTCAGCGCAAAAATCGAACGGAGCAGGGTGGACGGGATCATCCGGTGGGAAGGCGGATCGGCGCTCGCATTGCAGGATGTCGCGAAAACACTCGACGTCCAGGCGGGGGATGTCGTCATCACGTCGGAATACAGCAGCTTTTTCCCCCCGGGGATACGGATCGGCGTTGTCTCATCGGCCAGGGGAGCGGAAGGGTCGCTCTTCCAGTCCGTGGAGGTCAGGCCTGCCGTCGACTTCTCGCGGCTTGAAGAGGTGTTTGTCATCACCTCGATGCCCGACAGCGAGCGGATCGCGCTGGAACACCGGACCCGTGAGTGAGAGCGCATGCGCCAGACGCTCATTGATATCGCGCTGACAATCCTGTTCGTTCTTCTCCAGACAACGATCGCCCAGTACCTCGCCGTGGCGGGACTCGCCCCCGACATCGCCCTGATCTGGATCGTCTATCTCTCTCTCCGGCGGGGACAGATCACCGGGACGGTCGCGGGCTTTTTCACCGGACTGGTGCTCGATCTGCTCAGCGGCAGTGACGGCATGCTGGGACTGGCGGCGTTGTCGAAGACGGCCGGGGGGTTCATGGCGGGATATTTCTTCAACGAGAACAAGACAATCCAGACCCTCGGCTCCTACCGCTTCATCCTGATCATCCTGTCCGTGTCGCTTGTGCATAATCTCATTTATTTCATTATCTTTCTGCAGGGAAGCGGCGCGCACTGGTGGCAGGCTATCCTCCTGTACGGCATTCCCGCCGCGCTGTATACCGCAGCGGTCGGACTTATCCCGACGTTCGTGTTCGCACGACGGGCACTCCTGTAGGAGGCAGCGCACCCAGTCCCGCGCCCTCCCGGGTTTCCATCCTGCCTCGGAGCCATGGCACAACAGGACGATATCGCGGTCTACGGCAAGCGCCGCACGATGTATGCCGTCATCGGGCTGATGTTCCTCTTCTTTTTCGCCCGCCTCTTCCAGCTGCAGATGATCTACAGCGAGGAGTACGGAAGGAAATCGGAAGAGAACAGCATCCGCACCATCCCCAGGGAGCCCGTGCGCGGCTACATCTTCGACCGGAACGGGACGCTGGTTGTCGATAACCGGCCGGCCTTTTCGGTGACGATCATGCCGTTTGAGTTCGACAAGCACACGATCGATTACCTCTCCCTGCTCCTCTCCCTCGATCCCGAGTTCATCCGCGACAGGCTCAAGAAAGGCGAGGCCTACTCACGCTTCGCGCCGGTGAAGATCAAACGGGACATCGACTTCAGGACCCTCGCAGCCCTGGAAGAAAACCGTGACAGGCTTCCGGGGGTTGATTGCCAGGTGGAATCCAAGCGATGGTACACGACACGGGCGCTGGCATCGCATACCCTCGGCTACACCAAAGAGATCTCCGAATCCCAGATGAAGGTGCAGGTGGACGAATACGCCCCGGGTGACGTGGTGGGATCCGCCGGACTGGAGGCGCGGTACGAACCGACGCTCCGGGGTCAGAAGGGTGCGGAATTCAGCACAGTCAATGTGCGGGGACAGGTGATCGGACGATTCGATAACGGGAAGAACGATGTCCCGGCGGTGGAAGGAAACGACCTGATTCTCACGATGGACTTCGGTCTTCAGGCGTTCGCGGAGTCCCTGATGACCGGCCGGCGGGGCGCATTTGTGGCCATCGATCCCAATGACGGCGGGATTCTGGCGATGGTGAGCAAGCCGGATTACGACCTCTCCACATTCAGCGGCGTGACACCTCCCGACATCTGGCGATCGCTCAATGACGACGAGGCGGCACCCATGTTTAACCGCGCGACACTCACCCGCTACCCTCCGGGGTCCACGTTCAAGATGCTTCTTGCCATCGCGGCGCTTGAAACAGCGAGCGTTACGCCTTCCTGGCGCGTGAACTGCGGCGGATCGTTCCGGCTGGGGAACAAGGTGTTCAAGGACCTGCACGTGCACGGGGGCGTCGACCTCGTGACTGCCATCAAGGTATCGTGCAACGTCTATTTCTATCAGGTGATGATGAAAACCGGCCTCGATGCCTGGTCCCATTACGGCAATGAATTCGGATTCGGACGGCTGACGGGGATTGACATCTATGAGGAGAACCCCGGACTCCTTCCCTCGAAGGCGTACATGGACAAGCGATACGGAAAAAGCGGTTGGACGCGAGGCTACCTCCCGAGCCTGGGGATCGGCCAGGGAGAGCTGGGCGTGACACCGCTCCAGATGGCATGCTATGCTGCGGCGCTCGCGACAAAGGGTGAATACCGCCAGCCGCACATCGCGCGTGCGATCGTGACGAAATCCCCCCGCGCCGTGGATACGCTGACATTCCAGAGCCGCCACATCGAGGTTACCGAGAACACCTGGAATATCGTCCGCGAAGGGATGCGTCGTGTTGTCGAGGAACCCGGCGGCACCGGCGGCATGGCCCGCATCCCGGGGATCCAGAGCGCAGGCAAGACAGGCACCGCACAGAATACGCACGGACCCGATCACGCCTGGTACGTCGGGTTTGCCCCCTACGATAATCCGCGTATCGCGGTGGCGATGCTTGTCGAGAACGCAGGCTTCGGCGGGACGCAGGCGGCCCCCCTGGCCGGGCTCTGCATCGAGCGTTACCTGAAGGGGAGGATCATGCGCTACGACGCTCCGCCGGCCACGCGGAAG
>DASVIU010000382.1:0-3780 GCA_036386275.1 Bacteroidota bacterium
TTGATGGGGGACTCGTCACGCGGTACGACGGAAACCTCATTTCCCTCTGGACGCGCGAGAAACGGCCGCCGTCCTCCGTGTCGGTCATCGCCGATTCGATGCAACGGGAAATCGACAAAGAATACGACCAGGTGATTTGCACGCTCAAGGGGAGTTGGATGCGGAGCGAATCGCAGAGCGCCATCGGGACTTTTCTTGCAGACGCACAGCGGGAGGCTGCGGGGGCCGAAGTGGGCTTCATGAACAACGGCGGAATCAGGCGCGACGTCGCAGCGGGCCCCCTGACGAAGAAGACCCTCTTTGAGGTCCTCCCGTTCAGGAATATACTCGCCACGTTCCAGTTGACGGGAAAACAGCTGCGGAACATCATGTTGTATAACATCGCGAAGAAGCCCGGGATACAGATTGCGGGGATGTCCGGCCGGTGGAGAAAGCGTCCGGACGGGAGCGTCGAATTCACGTCGATCGAGGTCGGAGGGAGGCCTCTGGACGAAGAGCGTTCCTATCCGTGTGCAGCGAGCGATTTCTTCGTGGGGGAGGGGAAGAAGTATCTGGGCGAGGAGATCAGCATCCCCGTGTACCTGAAAGCGACGGTATTCGAGGCCGTTGAAAAGATCGTCCGGGCGCGGAAAGAGATCGTTCCGCGCGTTTCGGACGTGATCGACCAAGTTCCTTAACGGACAGCCGGAGCACTTCATGGAACAGGGCAATTTCCCCATCCTGATACTGACCGGCCGGCCCGCCGCCGGGAAATCGGAGGTCATCGATTTCCTCAAGAACAGCAACCCGCGGGCCCGGCTCGAAAAATTCCGCATCGGCGCTTTCGAGGAACTTGACGATTTCCTCTACGTGTGGGAAACGTTTGAAACCGACGACATACTCACCCGCCACGGGCGCCCGCGGCTCTGGACTGACGAGAAATACTGGTTCAAGGACGAATTTGTGTGGGACCTGTATCTCGAGCGGATCAATCTCGAATACCGTAAGAAGATCGCTCGCGACCCGGAGTATCACACCGGGAAAACGACGTTGATCGAGTTTGCCCGCGGGGGGGAGCGGGGCATTGCCCATGCCCTCGAATGCCTCCACGAGGAGATCCTCTCCCGGGCCGCACTGGTCTACATACGTGTATCGTACGAGGAATCCGTAAGGAAGAACCGCCGCCGCGCGCGCAAGGGGGAAGAAGATTCCATCCTGTACCACTCGCTCCCAGACGAAAAGATGGAGTACTATTACAGGACGAACGACTGGGAGGATATCGCGGCACGGGACCCGGCGTACATCCGGGTGAAGGATTTCCGGGTCCCATATGCGGTGTTCGAGAATGAGCCCGAGAAGACGCACGACCCTCAACTGATTGCCGCGGAGCTCGCGCGCGTGACGGAGAGGCTGTGGGGGAACCGCCTCGCGGCGAACCGCTGATCATCCCACAGAACTCCACGCGGGACACGCACCCATGCACGACTCACCTGACGCTCTGCAAATACCCGGCGGCGATTTCCGCCGACGGCGCGTTGTCAACTGGTTGGCGCTCGGCATCCTCTACGCGTTTTTCTACGCCACCCGGTACAACTATACGGCGGTCGCGCCGGTGCTGGCGGAGATATTCGGCTGGAAGAACACGGAGCTCGGCGTCTTCGAGACGGTCATGCCGCTCGTCTACGGGCTTTCCGTGGTCCTCAACGGCCCGCTCGCGGATCGGGTGGGGGGAAAGAAGGCCTTCCTCTTTGGCGCCGCGGGGGTGATCGTGGCAAACTTTCTTTTCGGACTTGCGGGGCTTGCTGTCGTGAGCCCCGCCGTATGGGAAGGGACGGGGACTTCCCGCCACGTGGTGATCCCCGCCGTGATGTCGTTCGGGATGTCGGGGGGGCTCCTTCTGACACTGATGGCGGTTGTCTGGGGAATCAACGGATACTTTCAGTCGTTCGGCGCGCTTTCGATCGTCAAGGTGAACGCCCAGTGGTTTCAGGTCCGTGAACGCGGGACTTTTTCCGGGATATTCGGCGTGCTGATCAGAATGGGACTCCTCCTGGCATTCCAGGGGGTTCCTCTGATACTCCTCGTGCTCCCGTGGCACTATGCATTCTGGATTCCCGGCGCATGCGTTGCGGTCATGTTCGCCGTCAACTACCTCTGGATGGAGAACTCTCCCGCGGATGCGGGATTCACCGGTTTTGATACCGGCGACGAGACCGGTGATGACGGGTCTCCCTCCTCGCTGAAGTACGTCCTCTCAAGGGTGTTCGGATCGCGCGTGACATGGACGATCGCGCTGGGATCCATGATGATCGGCTTCGTCCGGCGCAGCGTCGTTGACGCGTGGTGGCCGAAGTACTTCGTGGATTTTCACGGCGCCCGCTCCTCCTCCTTTGTTACGTATGCGCCGTACATCGTGGCAACGTGGGGGATCGCGCTCGCAGGGATCGCCGGGGGGTTCATTTTCGGCATCACCTCCGACCGGACATTTTCGGGGAGGAGAGCCCCGGTCATTCTCTACGGGTTCCTCGGGATGGCCGCCGTACTCGCGCTGTTCGGTCTGTCGGATATGTTCAACCTCGGACCGATGGCCGCCGCCTGCTGCCTTGTGGCGCTGTCGTTCTGCGTCAACGGGGCGCACGGGATGATCGGCGGGGCGGCATCCATGGATTTCGGGGGAAAGAAGGCGGCGGCGACCGCGGCGGGAATGTTCGACGGGATGCAGTACCTTGCCGGTGCGTTTGTGGGGATGGGGGTCGGCTACGTCACCACACGGTGGGGTTGGGAAGCCTGGCACTGGGCGCCGATCCCGTTCGCTCTGGCGGGTGCCTGGCTGATGTCGCGGATCTGGAACGCGGTGCCGAAGGGGAGGAAACCATGATCGTCATGAAGTTCGGCGGCACGTCGGTCGAAGACTCGCACGCGATGCGGAACGTGGCATCGATCGTCCGGCAGAACCTGGTCCGCCGTCCGCTTGTCGTGGCTTCGGCGTGTGCCGGGGTGACGAATGCTCTGATTGCCCTTGCGCGGAGCGCGCGGGAAGCGGGAAAAGAGAAAGCGCTCGACCGCCTGGAAGAGCTGAGGCTCCGTCACAGGAAGATCGCCCACGATCTCTTCGCGGGGGAAGTCCTCTTCACCGTCCAGTCTCAGGTCGACGCACTCCTGGACGAACTGCGGGACCTTGTCAAGAGTATCGCCATCCTGGGGGAGCTGACCGACAGGTCGCTCGACACGTTCGCGGGATTCGGGGAGCGCCTCTCGACGCTCCTCCTTTTCCACCACATGAAACAGGAAGGGATGCCGTGCGTGCTCGTCAACGCCCAGGATGTGATGATCACGAACGCCGAGTATACAAAAGCGGCCCCGATCTTCACGGAGATCAACCGGCGGGCGCGGGAGATCATCGCCCCGCGGCTCGAGAGCGGCCAGGTGGTTGTGACGCAGGGATTCATCGGTGCCACCGCACAGCGGATCCCGACGACGATCGGCAGAGGGGGATCCGACTATTCGGCGGCGATCTTCGGCGCGGCTCTCGATGCGGAGGAGATCCAGATCTGGACGGACGTGGACGGCGTCATGACCTCCGATCCTTCCGTGATTCCGGAAGCCCGCGTGATCGAAGAGATGACATTCCGTGAGGCGGCAGAGCTCGCCTATTTCGGGGCAAAGGTCTTTCACCCGGCGACAATCCTCCCGGCGGTGCAGAAGAACATCCCGGTCCGCGTTCTCAACTCCAAGAGGCCCGACGTCCCGGGCACCGTGATCGTCGCGGGGGGAGGAGAAAACAGCGACCGGGTGGTCAAG
>DASVIU010000383.1:0-13347 GCA_036386275.1 Bacteroidota bacterium
TCAGCATTCATCCCTGGACCTGTTTTCCCTCCTATTTCCCGGGTTCACCCGCAGGGTTCACGACGGGAAGGTCGTCGCGGCTGCTCCAGTCTTCAAAAGATCCGTCGTACAGCCGCGCGTCATACCCGAGGTATTTCGCCACAAAATAGACAAGGGAAGCCTGCTGGCCGATGTGACAGTACGAGACCACCGTAACGCCAGGTTTCACTCCGGCCGCCTCGAATATCTTTTCCAGCTCCGGCTTCCCCTTGAGGCGGTTCGTCGAATCAACGAGAGCGCTGAATTGAATGTTCACCGCTCCGGGAATATGTCCTGCCCGGGGCATCCCGCCGCCGTGCCCCTGAAAGAACTGAGCCCCGCGGGCGTCGACAATGGCAACGGTTTTGTCGTTCAGGTGCGCCGCCACCCAGTCGGCGCCGACAATCAGCTCCGGGTGCGCACGGGGGACGTACGTCCCATGCGAATGCTTCACCGCCTCCGCAGTCATCGGGCGGCCTTCGGCCTTCCAGGCGTCAAGCCCGCCGTCCAGGAGCGAGACCTTCCCCGAGAGTCCCAGGTATTCAAGCGTCAGAAATATCCGCGTTGTCGGCGTGACGTTTCCGTTGGCGAAGCAGAGCACGATGCGGGCACCGTCGGAGACTCCCAGGTTCTTCAAAACCGAATCCGCCTGCTCGGTCGGCGGGAGCTCCAGCGTCAGATCTTCCGTGGTAGTGGAAAGTGACATGGTCCAGAGAAACCGGGCCCTCGGGATATGCCCTTTCGTGTAGTCGCGCTTGCTCGACCCGACGTGGAAGACGATGGGGTTGGGATCATCGAGATGGGCGGCCAGCCAGGCAGGGGTCACGATCAAGGTGGCTCCCTGCGCAGCAACGGGAGACGTCTCTTTTCCCCCCTGAGGATAGGCACAGGCCGCAAAAAGAAAGAAGGCGAAAAAGAGGATGATCGATCGCATCATGGTGGGACTCCTGTAAGGCGGCGAATAGTGTTGACAAATATACGTGCGACGTAACGGGAGGTTGCGGATGCTCAGGTCATTCATTCCCTGTCACTTCCCGTCTCCGGCTGGACGGAAGCACCCGCCTCGCTGTCCAGCATCCAGTGGGGGGGAGAATCAGCCGGATTGACAAGCGTTGCCGGTATCTCCGCCGCAGGGCCCGGGGACGCCAGAACCCTTCGTACGATATCCTTTTTTCCCGACCCCGAAACAAGGAACAGGACGTTCCTCGCGCTGTTGATGACGGGGAGCGTCACTGTCACCCGCCAGGCGGAAAGCCGCTGGACAAAGACCGCACGGACGCTTTTCTCCCGTTCCCCGAGGACGTCTGTCCCGGGAAACAGCGAGGCTGTGTGGCCATCGCCGCCGAGACCGAGAAGAACAAGGTCAAACCTCCCACCGGAAAAAGAAAGAGCACGTTCAAGATCGGCGGCATATTCCCCGGCGGCGATATCGGGAGGCCTCTCCCCGCGAATCCGATGGACGTTTCCCGCCGGCAGGGGAACACGGCGAATAATTTCATCTCGCACCATCCCATAGTTGCTCTCAGGATCGTCCGGAGGGACCATCCTTTCATCACCGAAGCAGAGATGAATCCGGCTCCAGTCGGGCTCTTCGCCCGGGGGTAGCGCAGCGAGCCTCCGGTACAGGCCCCGCGGCGTCTCTCCCCCCGACAGCGCAAGAGTACAGACGCCACGGTCCCGGATCGCCAGGCCGACGATGAGGAGAAACTCACGTTCTGCTGCGGACTCCAGACCGGCCGTTGACGCATAGATGTCGACGCGCGGGCGCATCATTATTCCGGCTTCGCGGGCGGGAGCGACGGATGCGGGTGGGGAGAGCAGTCGTGCCTCCACCACCGACCCTCATGTGCGAGCAGCGTGTCTCCCCCCTCCGGCCCCCATGTCCCCTGTGCGTAGGTTTCGAGCGGGGGGCCGTCACCGCTCTCCCAGCCTCCCCTCACCCCGTCGACGAATCCCCAGGCAAGCTCGATTTCATCCCCCCGCGCGAAAAGGGACGCATCCCCCTGAAGCGCGTCAAGGAGCAGACGCTCATACGCCTCCGGGATCGCATCGTCGCCGAACGAATCCCTGTAATGAAATTCCATGTCCACCGGTCGCGTGTGCATCCCCTGATCCGGAACCTTTGTGATGAACCGGAGGTGCATCCCTTCGTCCGGCTGTATGCAGATGCTCAGGTGGTTCGTGAAAAGCTCCGTGACTCCGGCCTGGACATCGAATATCTGTGTCGGGGGACGCCGGAACTGGATGATGATTTCCGAACTCTTCTCGCTCATTTTCTTTCCGGAACGGAGATAGAACGGGACCCCCTGCCAGCGCCAGTTGTCGATATAGACCTGGAGCGCGGCGTATGTTTCGGTCACGGAACGGGGATCGACCCCCTCCTCGGAGGTGTAGCCCCGGTACTGGCCCCGGACTGTGTACCGCCTGGAGTACTCGGTCGGGATTGAGCGGAGCGCGGTGAGCACTTTCACTTTCTCGTTCCGGAGCGATTCCGCATCCACGATGGCCGGAGGCTCCATCGCGACAAGCGTGAGAAGCTGGAGGAGATGGTTCTGAAACATGTCCCGGAGGACGCCGGCGGTCTCATAATACGCCGCCCGGCGTTCCACCCCTACCGTTTCGGCGACGGTGATCTGGACGTGGTCGACCTGGTTCCTGTTCCAGAGAGGTTCGAAAACCGCATTGCCGAACCGGAGCATGAGGACATTCTGGACGGTTTCCTTCCCCAGGTAATGATCGATCCGGAATATCTGGTCCTCATGAAGCATCCGGTGGAGCTCATCGTTGAGGGCACGGGCGGTCGCAAGATCGCGACCGAACGGTTTTTCGACGATGATCCGTCTGTAAGGCCCCCCCGTCTCCTCCGCAATCAGGTTTGCCGCGGCGAGACGTGCAATGATGACGGGGTAAAAAACAGGAGCGGTCGCAAGATAGTAGAGGCAATTGACGGGGGTCGTGCCGGAGCTGATCTTACGGGCGAGGTCTGCGTAGGAAGAGGCGTTCTCGAGGTCCCCCGGCTGGTATGAGAGACACCCGGCGAACTCCCCCCAGGACTGCGCGTCGTACTCCGCCGGTGCGAACGTGCGGACGGCAACATTCAGCTTTTCCCGGAACGCGTCGTCGGTGATCGGCGTCCGGGAGAACCCGATGATGCGTGCGGGAGCGGGGAGCCGCTTCTTCCTGAAATTGTTGTAGAGCGCGGGAATGAGTTTCCTCGTCGTCAGATCTCCCGAACCCCCGAATATGACGATGACAGTCTCCATGCCGGCTCGCTGGGGTGTGGAATGAACAGAGCAACCGTCCCCCCTGAAGGAGGGCTTGGCCGCGTGATGTCAAAAGGAATGAAACGAACGAGGGAAAGTCAAACGGATCGGGCGGCAAAAATGTGGCAAGCGGGTCATATTTCTGCAGGCTTCAGGCGGGGGCCCTCGTGAAAACGATAAAAACGGTCCTCGTGAGGTGACCGGGTATTGTGATTGACGGCGCGGGATGTTACTTTTAAATCGTTTTGGCGGAGACTCCGCGTCTACGGAGTTCATACTCCATCCACCCCCACCCAGAGGAGCACTTTCATGAAGAAACCCATCATCGTACTCATGCTGGCCGCAGCCTTCCTGGCGGCGCAGATTCAGCCTGTCGCGATGGCGCAGGAAAAGACGGAAACCAAGTCCAAAGCCGAGAAGACAAAGGAAAAGGCAGAGGCCAAGGCGAAGAAGGCAAAGGAAAAAGCAGAGGCCAAAGCGAAGAAGACCAAGGAAGACGTAGTGTCTAAGGCTGACAAGGCCAAGGAAAAGGGAGAGGCCAAGGCGAAGAAGACAAAGGAAAAGGCAGAAGCCACGGCGGAAAAGACCAAGGCAAAGGGAGAGGCCAAGGCCACGAAGACCGTGAAGGAATCAAAGGAGAAAATGACCAAAGAGAAGGAGAAAGCAACGAACAAGGTAAAGTCCGCCACGAAATCAGGCGAAAAGACGGAAGCCAAGGCGGAATCCGAGGCCAAGGAGGCCAAAGAGACCGGCAAATCGACGCTGAAGGAAAAGACGAAGTCGGCCACGGAAGCGAAAGAAATGGCAAAAGAATCCAAGGACGAGGCGGTAGGGAAGACGGCCGATGGAAAGACCGTCTTCGAAGGTGCCAAGAATGGACATTACTACGTCAACGAGAAGGGGGACAAGACGTATGTGAAGGACTTCGTCGGCGCAAAGATCATCGGCCAGACGAAAAAGGGGCAGAATATCTACGAGGGACCGCGCGGAGGGCATTTCTATTACACTGAGAGCGGGAACAAGGAATATGTGAAGAAGGACAAGTAGGAAGCCTCATCTGTTGCGGCACATCCCGGGCCACAGCGCGGCGGCAATTCGCGTTGTGGCCCTGTTGCGTTGACCCGTTCGCCTGCCGACTCACTTCTTTTCTGCCAGCGCGCGAGCTATGGCATCCATCAGTCATGGTAATACTACTCAACAGGCTACTATGATCGTCTTTTGCGGCGTCGAGAGGTACTCCGCACCGTCAGCCCGCACGACGACCATTTCTTCCACGGTGGCGACCCCGCGGCCCGGGACAGTCAGGCGCGGTTCAAGCGTAAACACCATCCCCTCTTCAAGCGGGACAAACGGCTTTTTCGCGTATTTCTCCCAGGCGGGACCGAGGAGCGCGGTCCCGTCGTGGGCAAACCTCCCCACCTGGTGCCCCAGGCCGTGCGGAAACTCCTCATAGCCCGCCTGCGTGATGACCCGACGGGCGACTGCGTCGACCGACTGGCCGGTGACGCCGGGGCGCATTGCCTTCCGTGATTCCTCGATGGCGCGGACGATCGTGTCGAACCCCCGCTGCACATCGGGGGGGGCGGCGCGTTCTCCTTTGCGGGGGATGTAGAAAGTCCTCTGCAGGTCGGAGCAGTAATCCTCCACTTTGAGTCCGAAGTCCATGTTGAGTATGTTACCTTCTTCCACTATCCGTTCGGTCGGCGCGTAATGGGCGGCCGCTGTGTCGGGGCCCGTGAACACCGCAGGGCAGACCTTTTCATCCCACGCAAACGGGATATTCCTCCCGGTTGCACAATCCTTCATAAACACGGCGATCTCACGTTCAGTCCGCCCCGGACGTATGAACGGGACGACCTCGGAAAAAATCCTCTCCGTCTCGGCGATCGCACGTTTCATCCTGTCAAGTTCAGACCGGGTCTTTCGCTGGCGGAGCGCACCGATGATCTGGTCCGCCTGTATGAGCCTCTCCACCATGCCGATCTCAGAAAGCATCTCGCAGAGCGACAGATACATGCCGTGCGTCAGCCCGTCGCAGATCTCACTCTCCCGGGAGTAGTTCACGGCGATATTCGCCGGATTAATAGTCAGCAGAAAGTCCTGAAGAGGTTTCCTGATCCCTTCGACAAAACCGATAACATCCGACCAGGCGCCGAGGTCCTCGACTCCTTTCCTGTCGTACTCCCCGACGATTGCGCAGGTCCTGCCGCTTTTCGTGATGATCAGCGCGCTGTGCCATGTGAGATCACCATCGACGAGGAAGGGGAGGGTCGGGTCACCGTTGATTGCGGTCTCGCGGGTGAATGTGAGCCAGCAGTCGGTGTTGAACTCGTTGAGGATGCCGACAGCCTGGGCGATTTTCTCCTTGATGAGAGAGGACATGGTCAGAGAGAGTTGTGTTCGGTGCGGGCGATGATCTCGTCCTGGAGGGACCGGCCGAGGTCGCAGAAATAGTCGCTGTAGCCTGCCACGCGGACGATGAGATCCCGGTGCTCTTCGGGATGCTCCTGCGCCTCAAGCAGAGTTGCGGCGTCCACGACATTGAACTGGATGTGGTGCCCCCCCAGCCGGAAATACGACCGGATGAGCGCGACGAGGGTGTCAACCCCCTTCTCCCCCTCCAGGATCTTCGGCGTAAACTTCTGGTTGAGGAGCGTCCCCCCTGTCCGGACGTGATCCATTTTCGCCGCCGACATGAGCACCGCGGTAGGGCCATGGCGGTCAGCCCCCTGCACGGGCGAAATCCCCTCCGACACGGGGGTCCAGGCCTTCCTCCCGTCGGGCGTGGCACCGGTCACCGCACCGAAATAGATGTGGCACGTCGTGGGGAGGAGATTGATCCGGTACGCTCCCCCCCGCGTATTGGGACGGCCATCGATGGCCTTGAAATAGATCTCGAACACGGAGCGCATGATCCCGTCCGCCTTATCGTCGTCGTTACCGTACCGGGGGGTCTTGTTGAGGAGAAGCAGGCGGGTCTTTTCGAAATCCCGGAAGTCGGCCGCGAGGACGCGGAGCAGGTCGGCCATCCGCATGTCTTCCTCCCCGAACACGTGATGCCGGATCGCCGAGAGGCTGTCGGTCACGGTACCGATCCCCACCCCCTGGATGTAGCTCGTATTGTACCGCGCCCCGCCGGCATTGTAATCCATCCCCTTCGCGATGCAATCATCGATGAGAAGGGAGAGAAACGGGACGGGCAGATATTCGGCGTACAGCCGCTCGATCACGTTGCTCCCGCGGATCTTCACATCCACAAAGTGATTCACCTGCTCGCTGAACGCATCCATGAATTCATCGAACGAGCGGAACCCCGCCGGATCGCCGGTCACCGGCCCCAGCTGCTTTCCAGTCCGGGGATCGCGCCCCGAGTTCAGCGTCAGCTCGACGATCTTGGGGAGATTGAAATACCCGGTGAGGATGTACGCCTCCTTCCCGAATGCCCCCGTCTCAACGCAGCCGCTGGTCCCCCCCTCCCGGGCGTCCTCGACCGTCTTTCCCTGTCTGACCATTTCTTCGACGACGGCGTCGGCGTTGAAGACGGAAGGCTGCCCCCACCCCTTCCGGATGACTTTTGCAGCCGCCCTGACGAACGGATCGGGGTTTTTCCTGCTGAGCTGTATGTTGGAGCTGGGCTGGACGAGGCGCATCTCGTCGATCACTTCCAGGACGAGATACGTCACGTCGTTGACCCCGTCTTCCCCGTCCGGGGTGAGGCCGCCGCTGTTGATGTTGGCAAAGTCGGTGTACGTGGAACTTTCCTCGGCCGTGACGCCGACCTTGGGAGGCGCCGGCTGATTGTTGAACTTCACCCAGAAACACTCGAGCAGTTCCTTCGCCGCATCGCGCGTCAGGGTCCCGTCGACGATCCCCCGCACATAGAATGGGAGGAGGTGCTGGTCAAGACGCCCCGGATTGAATGCGTCCCACGGATTGAGCTCGGTGATGACACCCAGGTGGACGAACCAGTACGCCTGGAGAGCCTCCCGGAACGATCCCGGCGGGTGGGCAGGGACGCGCCGGCAGACGCGGGAGATTTCAAGGAGCTCCGATTTCAGGAGCGGGTCGGTGACGCCGGAGGCAATCTCTTCCGCCTTTTCCGCATAGCGGCGGGCCAGCGTGATCACGGCATCCGCACAGATCCCCATCGCAGTCAGCTCGTCCCGTTTCGCTTCCGAATCCGGATCGGCACTCCGCTCAAGGGATTCCATCGCCGATGCGACGTCCGCCTTCAGACCGAGCAGCCCTTTCGCATACAGCTTGCCGTCGAGGACGGTGTGCCCGGGAGCGCGCTGTTCCATGAACTCGGTAAATATCCCCGCCGCATAGGCATCCTTCCATTCTCCATCCATCATGCCGAATATCCTCTCGCGCATGGTTTTCCCCTTCCAGAAGGGGATGATGCGCTGACGGTACGCCTCTTTCGTCTCTTCGCTCACGCGGAATGAGATCTTTGAACGGGTGTCAAGAATGGCCAGGTCTTCAAGTGTGTGACAGCAGAGCTCGGGATACGTCGATGTGGCCTTGGGGGCCGGCCCCCTCTCCCCGACGATCAGCTCACGGTCGTTGATGACCACCGTTTGGTTTTCCATCAGGGTCCGGAACGCGTGCGCACGACGGAGCGGCGGCGGGAGCGTCCCGGCGATCATTGTCGACTCCGTCATCAGGAGTCCCCTTTCATGCGACACGGCAGGGACCGCCGCAAGGCTCTGCTCGCGGAGCATTGTGACGCGTTCGGTCATGATATTACCCTCCGATACTGACCACGGGATGGAACCTGAGAAGTTCCTGCGCGATGCTGTTCAAGTAGCCGCCGGATGGTGTCTTCACACCTGAGAGGGAATACGGGATCCCCAGACGATCATACTTGTCGACGCCAATCGTGTGATACGGAAGCAACTGAACCATGACGACGTTTCCCATGGAGGCGATGAACCGCCCGGCTTCCTCGATATTCGCCTGGGAGTCATTGACCCCCGGAACGATCGGCATCCGGATCACCACCTTTTTTCCCCAGGAGGCGAGCCGCACCAGGTTCCCCCTGATCAGGGCGCCCGGCACACCGGTGAACCGGCGGTGGATCTCTTGATCCACCGATTTCAGGTCGTACAGGAAAAGGTCCGTGAGCTCTGCCACCCGGAGCAGCACGTCGGGAGAGGCGTAGCCGGCCGTATCCACCACGGTATGGAACCCCCTCAGAACACAGGAGCGGAGGAGCTGAACCAGAAACCGGTGCTGAAGAAGCGGTTCGCCGCCGGAGAACGATACGCCTCCCCCGGACTCCCGGTAGAAGGGAGCGTCCCGCTCGACCTCGCGCATGACATCCTCGACAGTCATTGCACGCCCGATCACCTCGCGCGCATCGGCGGCACACGCATCGGCGCAGGTGCCGCAACGGGAACAGAGTTCCGGCCGGGTCTCGTACTTCCCGTCCTTTTCGACGACCGCGTGCTGAGGACAGATGTCCATGCAGTCTCCGCAGGCGATGCAGCGGTCGGGACGGAGGAGAAGCTCGGGGGCGCCGGAAAGGGCCTCGGGGTTGTGACACCAGGCGCACTGGAGCGGGCAACCTTTCAGAAAAACGGTCGTCCGGATTCCAGGACCGTCATGGACGGAGAACCGCATGATGTTGAAGACCGTACCGGCCGGGGCTCCCCCGGGTGCATCCGTTGTCCCGTTATCCATTTCCCCTCACCTGTACCTGTCGGGCCTGAGCAACTGAAGATCGATCGATGGAATCCGGCCGTGCACGATCTCCGCGACGAGTTTTCCTGTGATCGGCGCGAGTGAGATTCCCACCATCGCGTGCCCCGTCGCCGAGATCAGGTTATCATAGCTCCGGAACCTCCCGATGAACGGGAGCCCGTCCGGCGTGCACGGACGGAGCCCGGCCCATATCTCCCCCTGCTCGAGTTGCGCGGGTTCCAACCCCCCCAGGTAGGAAGGGACGGATTTCAGGAGGGCCCGCACCCGGCCCATATTGACGGAACTATCGAAGCCGGCGAGCTCCATCGTCCCCGAAAACCTGAGCCTGTCCCCCATCGGCGTCACGGCCACGCGCGCTTCCTCGAGAAGCATGGGAATCCGCGGCCGGACCGGGGAGTTCCTCACCGTCACGCTGTATCCTTTTCCGGGCTGCATCGGGATACCGAGCCGGAGCGACCGGATGATCATGGGAGACCAGGATCCGCCTGCCAGCACAAACTCGTCTGCAGCGTACGTTCCTCCCGTTGTCGTGACCGCGGTGATGCCCGACGGGCGGGTCACGAACCCCGTCACGCGCGTCGAGCCGACAAACCGCACTCCCTGCGCGATGAGGTGTTCCCGCAGGCGGTCGACAAACAGGGCGGGTGTCAGGTGGGCATCCCCCGGATAATACACGCCTCCCATCGCTTTGAAATCCACACCGGGTTCGAGATCATGAAGCTGTCCCCTGTCAAGCACATTCGCCTCAATGCCGATCCTCGAAGCCTGTTCGGCCGATTTCAGCGAGTCTTCCCTGCCGTGCCCTGTCCGGAACAGCATCAACAGTCCGTTCTTCCGGAATTCGAACTCCATCCCGCTGACCGAGGCGAGCTCCTCATAGAGCGCAAGCGAGGCGACGCTCATATCACGGAGCAGAAGGATCGCCCTCTCTGTACGTCTGGCAGTCGATGCGAGCGCAAATTGCCAGAGCCAGGTGAGCAGATCGGGATCGAGTCGCGGTTTGATATAGAACGGGCTTTCCGGACGCAGCATCCAACGGAGCCCCAGCATCACCATCCCCGGAGCGGCCAGAGGGATGAAGTGACTCGGGACGATGAGGCCGGCATTATGCAACGATGCGCCCTCCCCGATCACTCCACGTTCGACGATTGTGACATCGCACCCGGAAGCCTTCAGGTAGTGCGCCGTGCACAATCCCACCGCGCCGCCACCGATTACCAGAATTTTTTTCATCTCAGCTCTCGCCAGCCCGCCGCAGTTAGAGTACCTGGAAACCCTTCGCGAATGGATCGTCGTCGTCGATGACGATGGTGTTGAACCCCGTAATCTTCGCCCATCCTTCGATGCTCGGAACGATCCCCCTTTTCCCACCCACCGTTGCGGGCCGTTCGACCTTCCCCCGGAATATGCTGCCGATAATGCTCTCGTGAACGAACTCATCCCCCGTTTTCAGTCTCCCCTTTGCGACCCATTGCGCCATCCGGGCCGATGTCCCTGTACCGCAGGGAGAACGGTCGATCGCATTCTCGCCGTAAAACACAGCGTTCCTTCCGTCCGCCCCTTTCGCACGGGGCGGACCTGTCCACATGATATGCGTCAGGCCGCGGATGGTGGAGTCTTCGGGATGAACAAACGTGTACGCTTCGTTCACAATGCGGCGGATCTTCGGGCTGAGGCGGAGTATCTCCGCGGCCCCGAGTTCCTCGATGCCGGCATAGCATTCCTGAGGGTCGATGATCCCGTAGAAATTCCCGCCGTAGGCCACATCCAGTGTGAGCGGACCGAGGCCGGGGACATCTATCCGTATCCCCTCGCGCTCAAGAAACGAGGGGACGTTCACGATGCGCACCGATTTCACATTCCCCCCGTCCATGATATAGCTGGCTTCGACAATCCCGGCCGGGACTTCAAGGCGGAGGATCCCCGGAGTGCGGGGCAGGACGAGCCCGTGCTCGAGCATCACCGTGACCGTGCCGATCGTACCGTGCCCGCACATCGGCAGACAGCCGCTCGTCTCGATAAACAGGAGTGCGACATCATTGGCGGCATTCAACGGGGGATAGAGCAAGCTCCCCGACATCATGGCGTGCCCGCGGGGTTCGAACATCAACCCGGTCCGGATCCAGTCGAATTCTGCCAGGAAGAGCTGCCGCCGGTCGCTCATGCTCCCCCCTTCGAGACGTGGCGCGCCCCCGGCAACGACACGCACCGGATTACCGCAGGTGTGTGCATCGATGCAGAAGAAGGTGTGACGGGCCATTTCCTTCCACTCCTCAGGCAAGATCGAGCGCTGTTCTGGCGAATTCTTCGAGGTAATCGACAAGGGCGTCCGACGCCGCGCCGGCCGCCTGCTCGTCTCCGTCGGCCACCGCGTGCATCAGGCCAGAGTGAAGCTCCGCAGCCCGGCGCAGGTCTCCGTTGTGCCGGTAGAGGTACCAGAACCGGCGGCAGTGCGCATGCAGGGGAACGGAGGCCTGAAGGGCAACCGCACTCCGTGACGCAGCTTCAACGAGGCGGTCGAAGCCGTTGTCCAGGCGCATGAACCCGGCCAGATCGCCCCGTTCAGCCGCAACGGCCATCGCCTTCGCGGTCTTCTCAAGAGCCTTGGGCTGCTCCGGCGTCGAGCGCCTGGCAGCCTTCGTCGCAACCAGCCGGTCAAGGACGCGGCGAGTTTCAAGCACGGCGAGGTAATCAACGATGTTGATGTCGCTGACCACGACTCCGCGGCGCGGCAGCGTTGTGACAAGACGCTGCGCCTGCAGACGCTGCAGGGCCTCGCGCAGGGGGGTCCGCCCGATCCGGATCTTCCCGCTCAGGTCGGCTTCCGAGAAGACGCTCCCCGGCTGAAGCTCGAGTGTGACGATCATCTCTTCGAGCTGCATGTACGCCTCGTCGGCGAGACTCATCCTCCCTGAGGCGGGGCGCGCAGCGGCGCGGTTCTGCGGTTTTCGTACTGCATCCGCGGGCATTGTCTGCTCCTCCTGTTCCGCCTGCCTCCCCTAAGGGGCGGTGTAGCATGTCTTGACGGAGGTATAGAACTCCACGGCGTACCTCCCCTGTTCGCGCGTGCCGTAACTTGACCCCTTCTTTCCTCCGAAGGGAACATGGTAGTCCACTCCCGCCGTCGGGAGATTCACCATCACCATGCCCGCCTGCGAGTTCTTCCTGAAATGGCTTGCGTGTTTCAACGACGTCGTGCAGACCCCCGCACAGAGCCCGAAGGGGGTATCGTTCGCCACGGCCAGGGCCTCATCGTAGTCCCGTACGCGCAGTATCCCTGCGACGGGCCCGAAGACCTCTTCTGTGTTGAGGCGCATCGTATTGGTGGTGTCCGTGAACAGAGCCGGCGAGAGGTAGAACCCCTCTTTGCTTCTCCGCAGAATCTCTCCGCCGAACGCGAGCATCCCCCCCTCGTTCTTCCCGAGTGCGATGTAGCTTAGGTCCTTCTCCAGCTGCGTCGCGTCGACGACAGGCCCGATATCCGTCCCGCCGGCAAGTGCGTCATCCACTTTCAACGACGCGAGCCTTTCGGTCACCGCCCGGACGAACCGGTCATGAATGCCGGCGGTCACGACAATACGGCTCGAAGCGGTGCACCTCTGACCTGTGGAGAAGAAGGCCCCGTTGACCGCGGCATTGACCGCCACTCCGATGTCCGCGTCATCAAGGACGACAAGCGGGTTCTTCCCCCCCATCTCGAGCTGGACCCGCGCAAGGCGCGAGGCGCATTGTGCGGCAACGTGCGTCCCCACCTGCACGGATCCCGTAAAGCTCACCCCTGCAACATCGGGGTTCGTCACAAGTGCTTCGCCGATGACGCTCCCCTTCCCCGTGACAAGGTTGAAGACTCCGCGGGGGAGACCGGACCGGGAGATGATTTCGGCCATGGCCCACGCGGTGCCGGGGACGAGCTCGGCGGGTTTGAGCACGACTGCGTTCCCGAAGGCAAGTGCAGGAGCGGTTTTCCATGCAGGGATTGCGGCAGGAAAATTCCACGGGGTGATGAGTCCGACAACCCCCAGCGGCTCGCGGATCATGTCGATCTCGATCCCCGGACGCACCGAATAAATGTGTTCTCCCGCCACTCTGAGCGCTTCTCCCGCGAAGAACTTGAATATCGCTCCCGCCCGGACGACTTCCCCCACGGCTTCCGGAAGCGTCTTCCCTTCTTCGCGCGCCAGAAGCGTGCCCAGCTCTTCCTTCCTCGCGAGAATCTCCGAACCGACGAAGTCGAGTACATCAAAGCGCTGCTGGGGCGTGCTCGATGCCCATGACGGTGCGGCTCCCTTTGCTGCTGCGACGGCGGCGGCGATATGCGACGCGTCCCCCTGGACGTAGCGGCCCACGACGTCGGTGACAT
>DASVIU010000384.1:0-3746 GCA_036386275.1 Bacteroidota bacterium
TGCGAGCAACTGAACCGCACCGGCATCCCCGATCACCCCCAGTGTCCGCAGCGCCGCAATCCGTACATCGCTGCTTTTGCCTGCCGTCGCACCGGCCACGGCGTTCCGTACTGCCTCATCGGGGTACAGGGCGAGCGACGAGAGAACCTGCACCTGAGCCGCCACCGCCATTTGCGCAATGTCGCCTGCAATGGAGCGAATCGATGCAATGTCGGGAATCTCAGCCAGGAGTCTCGCGGCGGCGCCGTGGAGTGAAGCATCACCGCTGCTGAGAGTCTCCCGTATGAGTTTCGCTCCACTTCCCGGGTCGCTCACCACGATTCCGCGGAGCGCCGCACTGCGGACAGGGGCCGGATATCCGGACCGGATCAGCGCATTATAGACAGAGAGAGCGAGGGACGTGTCCCCTTCGGCCCGGAGTCTGCCGGCACAACTGAGCATTGCGTCAGGTATGCCCGCGCGGATCTCTCCTTTTGATTCTTCTATCATGCGCGAGAGACCGTCGAGCGCGGCCGGCGTGCCGATCTTCCCCAGCGCCGCGACAGCGGCCAGTGCTGCGCCCGGATCACCGTGAGAGGCCAGCATCTCAAGCGCCGGGGTCACCCGAACAACCCTCCTGTTTCCGAGCGCGGTAATGACACCGATGAGCGTTCGCCCGTGCGCCGTCGTGAGTGCCTGCGCGAGAGCGGCGTCAGCGACGGATCCCCCGATCCCTTCCAGTGCAGCGAGGGCCATTTCTGCCGTCGAGGTGTCGGAGAGCATCGCCGAGAGTTGTCCTGCAGAGGCCTCGCTCCCGATCAGTCCCAGCTTCGTGCATATGAACTGTTTCCCCGCAGATGTCCCGCTCCCTTTGAGAAATTCCAGAAACTCACGCTCCATCCTCCTCCGGGCCTCCGGAATGTCATCCACACCGCGCACGAATGTGTTCATCTCCGTGAGCGCCGCCCGGCTCTCACCGTATTGATACTCCGACACGCGGCGGAGCAGCTCCGACAGTTTGCTTCCGTCAAAGAAGCTCGTCGGATCGAATGCCCGCGGTGTCGTCTCACACTCGAGGTCCCCCAGTGCGTACTGGATCCCGTCGAGGTAATGCCTGAGGACGGCGGGATTCATATACACGCTGTCATTGTGGCCGAGTGAGCAATAAAAGAGACGCCCCCTGCCGTACGTCCGTACCCAGCTGATGGGGATATCCCTGTCCGTTGACCTGACGCCACCCGCCGCTCTGTTCCGTTCCGCCTTCATATCGAGGCCGAGAAGCACGCGGCAGTTCTTCCGGAGGTCGATCTGCCTGATCCGGTAGATTTCGTCTTTGATAAGGAAGTCCTTCCCCGCGAAGGACGCGTTCAGCGGGCTCGCCGGGTCTTCAATTTTCACCTGCCATGTCCCGTCCGCAGTCCAGGGATGGCCGTCGAACACGCCGCCGAGCAACTCCTGTCCTTCACTCCACGTCGGGAAATTGTCGGTTGCAGAATGAATACCGATGATCCCTTTTCCACCCGCGACAAAATCGAGAAGGCTTTTGCGGAGGACGGGATCGTCGAATTTGAGTTGGGTCGTGTTGTTCAGGCAGACCGCGTCAAACCTTTTGAGATTCTCCGGGAGGAACATCGCGACGTCTTCACTCTGGATGCTCTCATACGCCCCTGTCTTCTTTCCGAGTATCTCCAGTGCCTGCGCGCAGCAGGGAATCGCGCTATGTTTGTAGCCTTCGGCGCGGTTGAACACAAGGAGCAGGCGCGGCTGCTTCGGCTTGACTGTCGAGGAGACGGGCGCAGCCTCACGGATCGTGTTGACTTGATCCTGAGAGAGCTGTGCGAGCACCGGGACGCTCATAAAGAGGAGCCCCAGCATTGAGGCGGCAGCGATCGATCGGATGCGGATCATAAGGAAGTCCTTCCCCGGACCGGGCCGTTTCAGAGGTGCCATGGGCTTCGCATGGGACGTGAGAGGAGGCGGTCGGCTTCCCCGTCGTTCACGAAGTGTTCCGAGGCGGGATCCCACGCCACTTTGCGTCCGAGTTTCATGGCAATGAGCCCGAGATGACCGATCATGATCGAGCGGTGCGCCACACGGGCCGGTGTGATGGTCTCCCTCCTGCTCCGCACGCAGTCGAGGAAATTCTGCTGATGGTCATCGCTCCTGTAAAGGTGGATTTCATCGGGTCCGATGGCTGACGTCAAGAGATTCTTCGGGGAAGCATCGAACCCCTCGCGGTCGACCCAGATCCAGCCGTCCGTCCCTTCGAATTGGACCCCCATTCCTTTCGGCTGCTGTGTGCGGTCGGCCACGATCATCGTAAACCCCTCTCTGTATGTGCAGACGAACCGGTAGCCTGTCGCAGTGTCAAAGAGGCCGTCCCCTGCCTTCGGGAAATGAGCCACCCCTTCGATCTCGACCGGGCTGCTCATTTCAGTGTCCATACCCCACTGGGCGATGTCGCAGTGGTGTCCGGCCCAGTCCGTGAGCTGCCCGCCGGAATAGTCGCTGATCCACCGGAAGTTCCAGTGGCATCGGTTCGGTACATAGGGGACGCGCGGGGCGGGCCCGAGCCACATATCGTAGTCGAACCCTTCAGGGACCGGAGCGAGGTGAAACCCCCCCTGATCAGAAACGCTGTGGCCGGAGGGGAGTCCCACCCGGACCGTGTGCACTTTTCCGATTCTTCCGTTCCGCACGAGCTCGCAGGCATAGCGGAAGTTGCGCAACGACCGCTGCCAGCTCCCGGTCTGCCAGATGACATTGTAGCGCTCCACAGCATCAACGATCGCCCGCCCTTCGGTGATCGTGTAGCCGAGCGGCTTCTCCCCGTAAATGTCAAGCCCCTCCTTTGCGGCCGCCGTCGCGATCAATGCGTGCCAGTGATCCGGTGTGGCGATGCTGACGGCGTCCAGATCCGGCCTCGAGAGCAACTCGCGGAAGTCGTTATACTCAGCGACCCCCTTCCTGCCGCTCCTGCTCTCAACAATTGCCCGCGCCTCTTTCCGGTGACGGGCGTCCACGTCGCAGACGGCGACGATCTCCGCTTCCGGTTTCCCGAGGAAGCTCAGCATGTTGGACGTCCCCATCCCCCCCACGCCGATGCAGCCGATTCTGATCCGCTCATTCGGAGCGACGGCCCCCGACCGGCCAAGCGCGCTCGAGGGGATGAAAAGCGGAAAGCCGATCGCCCCCACGGCGGCGACCGAGGCTTTCTTCAGAAAATCACGGCGACTACTGCAATCCGGCTTGTCCACGCGCACTCCTCCCGTGTTCTTACCGTTCAAAGGCCGCATCGAATGCTATTCCTGACGGGGCAAAATCGATCCTGTGCACGAACGCACACGCTTCGCGTGCCCCCTGTTCCCTCTCCATGCCGCTGTCCTCCCATTCCACGGAGAGTGGACCACCGTAGCGGACGGCATTGAGGGCGCGGATTATCTCCTCGAACCTGACCGACCCGCGACCGAGCGAACGGAAGTCCCATCCCCGGCCCCGCGCTCCGAAATTCAGATGGGAGCCCAGGATGCCGGCCTTACCGTCGAGCTGCAGTGCGGCGTCCTTCATGTGGACATGATAGATTCTGTCTGTGAATTCCTCGATGAAGCGGACCGGGTCCACCATCTGCCAGAGCAGGTGGCTCGGGTCGAAATTGAACCCGAACGTTTTCCTCCCGCCGATGGCTTCGAGCGTCCGGCGCGCCGTGACGATGTCAAAGGCGATCTCGGTGGGATGGACTTCGAGCGCGAACCTCACGCCGCACTTGT
>DASVIU010000385.1:0-9579 GCA_036386275.1 Bacteroidota bacterium
AATGGCGGCATTCCATCTCGCAGTTTCCGCTGGGGCGGACATGATCGAATTCGATGTGCGCATGACCCGCGACTTCGAGCTTGTGGTGCACCATGACCGGAGTCTCGGCAGGACGTCCGACGGCAGCGGCCGGATCTGGGATCTGACGCTCGACGATTTGCGGAATACCGATGCGGGCTCGTGGTATTCAAAGAAATTTGCCGGTGAACGGATCCCCACGCTCCGGGAAGTGCTCGAAGGACTCCCCGTGTCCGTCGGTCTCGATATCGAAGTGAAAACCGACGGCGACAGACGCCGGGGGACTGCCCTGCCGGAATCGGTCCTGCTCCTCGTGAGGGAAGCCCGCCGGGAGGGCTCTGTCATCGTCTCCTCGTTCGACCACAGGTTTCTCCACCGCCTCCACCATCTCGATCCATCGCTCCGCCTCGGCGCGCTGTACGTCTCCGTCCGGGACGGCTTCAGGTCCCCCTCGCAGATTGCGAGGCGCACCGGGGCGACGATGTTCATCTGCAGCCGGACACAATTGCGCGCGCGCCACATGCGGGACGCGCGTGCGGCCGGACTCGCGGTCGCCGTCTACGGAGTGAATACGCTTGCGGACCTCGCCGCGGCCCTGCACGCGGGAGTCGACGCGGTGATTACCGACAATCCGGCACAGATCATCCGTGCGATCAGGAGCACCTGACGACATGTCCCGAACCTCACTTATTTCCCGCCTCGTAGCCGGAGTCATCGTCGTGGCACTCGGATGTGCAGGGTGCGGCAACGAACGATCGCCGGAAGAGTTGCGGGCTGACAGTGCGCTCACCCGGGGGAAGACCGCGATCCTGCGCGACGATTACGGTACGGCGAAGGAACAGATCCTTGCCGCCCTTGCTCTCGATGGGGGTCTCAACCGCCGGGCCCGGGTGGCCGAAGAGACGCGCCTGCTCGGCGATATTGCCGCCGCCAGCGCATCCTTCGACAGCGCGTTCTCCTGGTACGGTGTGTCGTTAGGGGATTACAGGGGGTTGGCGGACCGGAGCGGAGCGCGCGACGTCACGCTCCGCGTTGCCGCCGTTCGCCGCAGGATGGGTGAAGAGAGGAAGGCGTTCACCATGTACGTTGAGGCGCGCCGGCTCGCGCGGGTGTTCCACGACGACGATGGAGTGCGGGACATACAGTGGGCGATGCTCCCCTGTGCGCGTGTCCTCGACGAACAGGAAGAAGAGTCGGACATCATCAGGGAGCTGCTGCAGGGATACACGGCTGCCGGGGACATCGCTCACCAGGCAGCGGTGTTTCTCGCCTCGGGGGACGGAAAATTTGCGCGCCGTTTGTTCGACAGGGGGGCGGAGGACTATCTCCGCGCTCTGATGCTTTCGGATCAGGCCCGGGACTCGTTGCGTGCCGTCCGGGCGGCGCTCCGTCTTGCGATGGCATTCGAAGGGGCAGGCAGGCTGCGGGACGCGCTCACCAATTACGGAGAATGCCTGAAGCGCGCGGACAGGTCGCGCGGGGCCGTCGAAATCCGGCTTGAGGCCCTGATACGGGTCGGAAACCTGTACCTCAGGGGAAGGCAGTTCGTAGAGGCGGTCCGGTTCTTCAAGGCAGCCCTCTCTGCAGCGAACGCATCGGGAAACAATGTTGCGGAGGGATACCTTCTCCTGCAGCTGGGGAACTGCGACGCCGAATCCTCCCGTGAATCAGCGCTCCGGAACTACAAAGCGGGGGTGGAGACGTTCAAGGCGATCGGGTCCCCTGCGGGAATGGCATACTCCTCCCTCTGCTTGGGGAACCTCTTCCTCAGGAACAACCAGCCCACGGACGCGCTCGGGTATTTCAAACGGGGGGTCGAGCAGAGCGAGGCCGTCACGTATTCACGCCCGGACGACGACCTCTACCTCTCATGCGAACAGGCCTACTTTGGCGCCCGTCGTACTCCCTGGCACGACGAGGCGATCGACATATTACTCCAGCTCGGCCGCTACGACGAGGCATTCTGGTATGCCGACCGGCGGAACAACCGGGAGCTTCACAGCGTCCTCGGCGCGCTTGATGCGCAGCCCCGGAACGATTCACTCCGCACACTCCTGGCGGCATACCGGGACGCGCGCGCGAGGGAGATCGGCGCGGAACGCCAGTGCCTCGAGCTTGCCTCACGAGGCGGCGAGAAGACGGAACTCGCAGCTGAAGCCCGCGCCGAGCGGGAAAATGCGTTCAGCGCCATGAATAGCGCCGCCGAAGCGGTCGCGCGCAAGGAGAAGGCGTTCGAGCCCTTCGTGCGTAATGCAAGTGTAGGGTTGACCGAGGTCGCGAAGGCGCTCCCCGCCGGGACGGCGCTCGTCGAACACATATTGACCCGTCGTTCCCTCTACGCCTTCGTGGTGACCAACGCGCACTCAGGCGTGTACGTCGCGGCCTTTGAAAAAGACAGGGTCTTCGACCTCTCCAGAGAATTCGTCGACCTCCTCCGCCTTCGTGAAACATACGCGGATTCGTCCAGACCCCAGCAGTCCGCCGTTGAAGCGCGACTTCGCGAGCTGAACGCTCCTCTCTATGAAGCGTTCATCCGGCCGATCGAAGGGGCGATCGCCGGGGTGACGGATCTGAACGTGGTCCTTCCGCGGGAGGTCGCAGCGCTTCCCCTCCATGCGCTCTCCCGGGGGATACAGCAGAGCGGCGGATTCGTTGCAGAAAAGCATACCGTCAGCTACCTCCCCTCCGCGAGCTCCCTCCTCCTCCCGCGTATCAGGACGGGACAGGTCAAGGAGGTCATAGGGGTCGGCTGTCCGGGGGGAACATCATGGGACGTGGAGTACGAGCTGCGGGACATCAGGGCGTTCTACAAGGATGTGCGTCTCTACTTCGACCAGCAGGCGTCACTTGCCACGCTGCAGAAGGAGAGTGAAGATCTCCTCCACCTTGCAATCCGTTTCCAGTTCAACGATCCGCGGCCGGGCAACTCTTTCTTCATCCTCTCGGACGGGGAGTCCGCCGGAACGATGAAGCGGATCCCGCTGGGAGAATTGCTTTCACTGCCGCCTGTCCCGGCCGTCGTGGTGTCGGATCTCGACGAGCACCGGATGGGTATCAGGCCGTCCGAACCCTACCTGTTCCTCGCGAACGGGACACAGGAGATTGTCTTCACGTCGACGGTCCCCTCCCGCAAGGCAAAGAAATTTTTCGGAGAGATATTCTACACAACGCTCCTGACCGGCGCCGACGTGCGGACAGCGTACCGCAAAGCACAGATGGAAATGATCAGGACGGCGGACTATGCGTCACCGTTCACATGGGCGCCGTTTTTCCTCTGGGGAAGATAAGGGAAGGGTAAGAAGGAGGGCGTCTGAGGGTCAGCGACGGCGGATCTTCACGCTCCCGAGCCCGGAATCGATCCTGATGTTCATTTTTCCCGGGGCGGAATAATAATTTTCACTCGTATAGGCGTTGTCGGCGGTAGAGCGGAAATCGTCGGGTGTATCGACTTTCGAAGCCCACGTCTTATCGTAAATCAGGCGCGCCCCGATCTCCCGGGGGAGATACACCGTCAGAACTCCCAGCCCGACCTCGACATCCACATCCACCTCCGAAGAAAGTGCCCCCCCAAAATCGAGAGTATAGGCCCCCACGCCTCCCTGGAAGTGAAACCGCTTGAAATTGGCGTTGCAGAGGTTCCGCCCGTCGAACTTGCTTACGCCCGATTCGACACTCAGATTGTCAATCGAACCCTTGTTCGGCTCGTCGAATGAAAGAGACACATCGCTCGCGCCCGTCGAAAGGTTGAAATCCTTCACCTGAAGACCGGAGAGATCGAAGTCCCCCTTCCCGACCCCGAGCTCGACATCAAAAGAGATAGGGACGGCATCACTGAATTTCAGGAACCACTTCCCCCCTTCGAAACTCGAGAGCCGGAATCCCCCCTTCCTGCCGTTGTTTTCGCGGCTTCCCTCCCCGAGCGAGAGGTCCATATAGCCCACCCGGTTGCGTATCGCGTAGTCCATGGCGATCTTGGGGTCCTCATTTTCCCGGGAGGCGCTCTCGATCACGAGCATTTTCTCCGCTTTCCCCCGGGAGATGAGCACGGAACCGAATGACGATGTGAGCGTCACTTTCAGTTCCTTTTCAGTCGTCCTCCCGACTTCCCGGTTGCTCCCCCCCTCCTGAGGCAGAGGGGCCCCCTGCGACGTGGCAACGGATGCCACGGCCAGTGCAGCGGATCCTATCAGTGCGTGGAGACGGTTCATGTCGGTTCTTCCCCTCTACCGGATTGTACGGAAATCTGGCCCGGGAGTTGCGGCGGGTTTAATAGTGGCGGATCTTACCTCGCAGCTGCTTGTAGAGGAGCTCGCGGGCCCGAAAAATATGGGCTTTCACGGTCCCGATCGGCAGTTTCAGCATCTTCGCGATTTCCTCGTAGCTCCGTTCCTCGACGTGCCGGAGCCGGATGACCAGCCGGTATTTTTCAGGGAGCTGTTCGATCGCCTCATTGAGCATCACAGAGCGCTGGTCGCTGATCAGTTCACGGTCCGCTTCGTATGAATCGTCAGGCAGTTCGAAAGTGAAGTCGCTGTCCTTCGACTCAATCGGTTTGTCAATCGAGAACATTTGGAGCTTCTTCTTCCGAATGTAGTCGATGCTGTTATTCGTCGCGATCTTGTACAGCCAGGTCGAAAAGGCGTATTCCTCGTTAAAACTCTTCAGCGACGCGAACGCCTTGATGAATGCCTCCTGCGTCAGGTCCTCGACCTGCTCCCTGTCCCGCACCATCCGGTAGATAAAATTGAAAATCGCGTCGTGATATTTGTCCATCAGTCGCTGGTAAGCCCGGTCATGCCCCGCCAGTGCATCGGCGATGATCGTGGAATCCTCCGAACGGGAATCGAGTTTGCGCTGCTGGGGTTGGGATGACGGTTGGGGGGGGGCAGCCTTATGTGGCCGGGTTGGCGTTGACATTGAACGGGAAATCTACAGAAACGGAGCCTCACTATCAAGCCAGCGGCACACATGTTGATTCGGGAGGCAAAAATCGCTATGTTGATATATGTTCCTGACATTCGAAGGAGTCGACTGCAGCGGCAAGACGACGCAGGCGGCCATGCTCGTCGATGCGCTGCGCGCCAGGAGTGGCACCATCGTTCATTTCATCCGTGAACCAGGGGGGACAGCGATCTCCGAACGGCTCCGTGAGATCCTCCTCGACAGAAGTAACCTCGAACTGTCGGAGCTCACGGAGCTGTTTCTCTTCTCGGCGAGCCGGGCCCAGCTTGTTGCGCAGTTCATACTTCCCGCCCTGGCCCGGGGGGAAATCGTCGTCTGCGACCGTTTCTACGATTCCACAACGGCATATCAGGGGTACGGGCGAGGGCTGGATCTCGACGCGGTCCGCAGGATCAACGCCGTCGCCACCGCGGGGACCGACCCGGACCTCACCATACTCGTCGATATCCCCGTCGGCGAAATCGAGGCCCGCAAAAAAGCATCGGGGAGTGCGCCGGACCGGATGGAGAGCGCCGGGAGGGCGTTTTATAAGCGTGTGCGGGAAGGCTACCTGGCGATCGCGGGTGAACAGCCGGGAAGAGTTGTTGTCATCGACGGCATGCGGAACGTGAACGACATTGCGCGGGACATTCGCCGCGCGGTGGAAGAACGGCTCGAGCAACCACAAAGGGAGGAGAAGTGAAGACGATGAAGGCGACGTGGAAAACGATCAGGGTGGGGAAAGGGCCGGCTCTGCTGACCGGGTTCGTGGTGCTCATGCTCGGCGGGGGGTTCATGCTGCTCCCCGACACCGATCTCTATCTCAAGATCAACAAGGGCATCGATGTCTTCGGCCGCGTCTACAGGGAAATCACGGTCAACTATGTCGACGAGATAGATCCGGAGAAATTCATGCAGGCGGGGATCGACGGCATGCTCGGCACGCTCGATCCGTACACGGTGTACATCGACAAGGAAGAAGGGGACGAGGTCGACCTGCTCACCACCGGCAAATACGGTGGCATCGGGGTCACGATCGGCGCGCGGGACGGCGCGCTCAAGGTCATCTCCGTCATGGACGGCTACTCGGCCCAGCGGGCCGGCATCATCCCGGGCGACAGGCTGATAGAGGTGGGGGGGGTGACCGTCGGCACGAAAAAGCCGGACGAGGTGCGGAGTCTCACGCGCGGTGAACCCGGAACCGAAGTCAAGGTCGTCATCGAGAGGGATGGGGTCACGAAGCCGATCGAATACGTCCTGATCAGGGAAGAGATACAGGTCAAGAACGTCACCTATGCGGGCTTCGTCGGTGACGGCATAGGATACATCAGGCTCGAGCGGTTCTCCCGGAAGGCGGGGGAGGAAGTACGGCAGGCGATCAAGGAAATGAAAATCCAGGGGGACATCAAAGGGCTCGTCCTCGACCTCAGGGGGAACCCCGGGGGACTCCTCGATGCGGCGGTGGATGTCGTCAGCAAGTTTGTTCCGCGGGGGAGCCCGATTGTCACCACGAAAGGACGGAAACCCGAGGCGGATAAAGTATACCAGTCCACAGAGGAACCTTTGCTTCCTTCGACGCCGCTTGTCGTCCTCACCGACCGCGGGAGCGCCAGCGCCAGCGAGATCGTCGCCGGGGCTCTGCAGGATCTCGACCGCGCTCTCATCGTCGGAACAAGGACGTTCGGCAAGGGGCTCGTGCAGACCATACTCCCCCTCAACTTCGGCGCCCAGCTCAAGATCACCACGGCCCGGTACTATATCCCCAGCGGGCGGAGCATACAGGAGATCGATTACCAGCACAGGGACAGGAACGGGGTATTCGCCACGGTGCCGGACAGCCTGAGGCGCGAGTTCAGAACTTCGCGGGGGCGGAAGGAATTCGAGTTCGGCGGGATCGCCCCCGACTCTCTTGTCAGGGACCAGGACGTCGGGCCCATGGTGCGCGAGCTCATGAAGAGGGCGCTCATATTCAAATTTGCGAACAGCTACATCACAGCGCACAAAGGGGAGAGGATCACCGCCGTTGACGATTCGATACTCTCCGCGTTCCGCACGTTCCTCGACCGGGAGAAGTTCGACTACCAGGAAGAGATGGAAGGAAAGATCACCGATCTGCGCCAGGTCGCTGAGCGGTCGCACTATACAACGGAAGTCTCCGAAACGCTCGACCGGCTGGAGCTGACGCTTCAGAAGGAAAAGACTCACGGGTTCGAGCGGTACAAAGATCACATCACGAACGAGCTCAACATCGAGCTCATGGCGCGATTGCACGGGGACCACGGGAGGATCGAGGCCTCGCTGAAGGAGGACATTCAGCTCCTGGCCGCCGAAGGACTATTGAAGGACCGGAAGGCGTACACGAAGAAACTCGGGCTCTGATGGACGTCCTTGCCGCCGTTCTGCTGGCGCTCGCGGGACTGCTGGCCGGGTTCCTCGCCGGTGTGTTCGGCATCGGGGGCGGGATCGTGCTTGTTCCCGTCCTCCTCTATTATCTCCATGCGACGGGAGTATCATCACTCGTCTCCACGCATGTCGCGATCGGCACGAGCCTCCTCGTGGTGATGTTCGCCTCCGGTGCCCAGGCATGGGGATACTGGCGGGCCAACCAGGTGATCTGGCGGGGCGTGGTCCTTGTCGCTCTGGCGGGTGTTGTAGGAGCGCTCCTCGGGAGCAGCATTGCGGCGGGGCTTGAGGGGCCATCGCTCCGGAAGATATTCGGATTCGTCCTTCTCGTCGCCGTCGCGAGGCTTTTTTCCGGAAGGAGAAAACAGGGGAAAGAACTCGAGCCCAACCTTGCCCTGCAGCCGCTGCTTGCCACCGGGCTTCTCGTCGGACTTGTCTCTTCGCTCTCCGGGGTCGGGGGAGCCCTCATTGCGGTGCCGCTCCTGTACACGTACATGCGCTTCCCCCTCAGGAAGGCATCCGGGACATCAAGCGCGGCGATCGTCATCACCGCCGCCGCAGGCGCGGCAGCGTACCTCATCAGGGGATGGGGGAACGAGTTCCTCCCCCCTGGGATGCCCGGCTTCATCGATTGGCAACCGGCCGTCCCCCTGATTCTGGGGGCGGTTTCCGGCGCGATACTCGGAACCCGCCTCGCCGCCAGGGCGGACACCGGGCTGGTCCGGAACATCTATGCAGTCATTCTGCTTGTCGTCATGCTCCGGATGTTCTTCTTCTAGGCGACCGGAGAACCCCATCCCGACCCCGTTCATTTCCCGCTCTTCATCCCCAGCTCTTTTCCGATCAGGCCCACAACCTTCGCGAGATCTTCCTGCCTGTTCACGAAGTCAACGGTGTCGGACTCTATCACGAGGAGGGGACCCCGCGTGTAGTGCGTGATCCACGACTCGTAGTGGCGGTTGAGCTGCTCGAGGTACTCCCTCCGGATCGTCTGCTCGAAGTCCCTCCCGCGGAGAGCGATCTGCCTGACGAGCGTATCAACGTTTGCGCGGAGATAGATCAGGAGATCGGGAGGCCTCAGATACGCGGTCATCACCTCGTAGAGGGCCACATAATTCTGGTAATCGCGCCTCTCCATGTTGCCGATATCGTAAAGATTGCGTGCGAATATTTCGGCGTCTTCGTATATGGCCCGGTCCAGTATCACAGATTCAGGTCCTTCCGTGATCGCTTTGTGGCTCCTGAACCGGTTTGAGAGGAAATAGACCTGAAGGTTGAACGACCACCGCTTCATGTCGGCGTAGAAATCCGTCAGGTAGGGGTTGTCCTCCACCGATTCGAAATACGGTTTCCATCCGAACCGTTCGGCGAGTATCCCGGTGAGCGATGATTTTCCCGAACCGATATTGCCGGCCACGGCGATGAAATACTTCTTCGCTTTTTTCATTGTGGAGAGTGGAGTATATGAAAGAGCTTTTCCAGTGCATCAAGAGCCCGGGGGCCCGGGCGGGAAACAACATCCGCTTCGATCCGGAACACCCGCCCCTTCCGGACCGCATCGACCGATCCCCATTCCGGGAACATTGCCTCGAGCGAGGCACCGCCGGCGAAGATGTCAGACATTACGATGATCACTTCCGGGTCATCCGTGATCACGTTCTCCCGGCTGTACGAGGGGTAAGTCCCGTGGGCACGTGAGGCGAGATTCGTCCCTCCCGCCATACGGAGGAGCTCATCGATAAACGTATTGCTCCCTGCGCACATCAGGGGCTGGAGGGAAACGATGAGAAGCACGCGCACGGGAGGCTTCCCTTCGGCGGCGCTCCGTATCGCGTGTTCCCTTGACTCGAGTCCTGCAATGAGGTGCCGGGCGCTCTCCTCCTTCCCGGTCAGTTTCCCGAGCGCACGCAGGGAACCGTATATCCCCTCCAGCGTCCGGGGATTGCTCACGAACATCGGCGTGCCAAACGAAGTCAGGCGTCTGAAATCCTCCCGTATATTCCCTTCCATGCTCAGGACGATCAGGTCCGGTTCCAGCCCGACAACCGCCTCGATGCTGGGGTTGATCATCCCCCCCACGTGCGGTTTGAGTCTGGCTTCCGGCGGATAATTGCAGAAATCCGTCACACCCGTCACATGGTCCGCGGCCCCGAGGGCGAACAGGCACTCCGTAATGCTCGGTGCGAGGGAAACAATCCGCTCCGCCGGACGGGCGAG
>DASVIU010000386.1:0-2990 GCA_036386275.1 Bacteroidota bacterium
TCACGGTGACGGATTCTGCGACGATACCCCTGGCGTATGTCATCCCCCCCGAATGGACGTTTGTCCCCGAAAAGCTCCGCGAACACGGTGTGCAGATGGAAAGGCTGACCACGGCGGCGACTCTGGATGTGGAGTCCTTCAGTTTCACCGATGTGCGGTTCCGCGAGCGTCCGTTCGAAGGACGTCACGCGGTCACGTTCGGCGTCAGACCGACCCGTGAAACACGACAGTTCCCCGCCGGCTCAGTCGTTGTCCGGACCTCCCAGCGTACCGGCAAGCTGATACTCAACCTTCTCGAACCGAAGGGGCCCGACTCGTTTGTTGCGTGGGGGTTCTTCGACCCGGTGCTGGAGCAAAAGGAATATGCGGAGGCGTACGTGATGGAGGATGCGGGGGAGAAGCTCCTTGCAGGGGATACGGTTCTCAGGAAGGAATACGACGGGAAGGTGAAGGCGGACAGCGCGTTTGCGCGAAACCCGGATGCACGGTTGAACTGGCTCTATCAACATTCCCCGTGGCGCGACCCGTTGCTGAATGTCTACCCGGTGGGAAGGATCACTTCACCCGTCGCGCTCGACACCGAACCGCTCAGGTAGAAGGCTCCGCGAGGACTTCCGCATAGATATTCTCCAGGCGGTCGATCTGGTGCCGCCTGTCGAAAAGCTCCAGGACCCGCTCTCTCCCAGCCAGCCCGAGCCGCCGGCGGAGGTCCGGGTTGTCGATGAGGCGGAGCAGGGCCGACGCAAGCGCCGTTGAATCCCGCGGAGGGACATAGAGACCCGTTTCCCCCTCCACCACGATATCGAGCACCCCGTCGCAGTTCGTCGAAACGACGGGGAGCTCCATCGCCATCGCTTCGATAAGAACCACGCCGAACGATTCCGCATGTGAGGGGAATGCGAGTATATCGAACGACGCCATCACGTCGGGTATGTCCCGTCTGAATCCCGCGAACGTCACCACGCCGTCGAGCCCCAGCGAGGTGCACAGGGTCCGGATCTCCCGTTCATACGCCTCTTCGCCGGCGCTTGCTTCACCGGCCACGAGGAAGCGCACAAGCGGCCTTTCACGCACGACCTCTGCTGCTGCCCGGAGAAGTTCCTCATGTCCCTTCCCCGGCGAGAACCGTCCCACGAAGCCTACGACGATGTTCTTCTTTGTGAACGAGAACCCTTCGCGGACGCGGGCCCCGTCTCCCCTTGCAGGTGAATACTCCCCCGCGTCGATCGCATCGTGAAGTGTCATGACCCTCCCCGGAGCCATCGGTGTCGTCTCGAGGACGTTCCTGCGTATCACCTCCGAGATCGCGAGCACACGGGCGACCCGCGAGTAGGTGTACCGGTGAAAAAGGTCCCGCTTGCTCACGTACGAACCGACCCGCTTGCTCAGAATTATCTTCGGCGAAACGCCTGAGAGACCCGCCGCAGGGACCACGACCGAGAGATCCCTTGAGTGTTGACAGTGGATAATGCGGAAGGTTTTTGAACGGATGTACCGGGAGAGATTCCAAATCTCCGCGGGATGGAAGTAGCCGGACACAGAGAACTCGGCCAACTCGAGCAACCGGGCCTTCGCCTCGGAGGCGAGCCTGCTGGCGGAACTGCACGCGAGCACCACCGGATATCCGCGTTTCCCGATCTGTGAAGTAACTTCGAGGGCCTGGATTTCGAGCCCTCCCCAGGAACGGGAAAAGCAAGTCTGGAGTATCGGGACCAGGTCTGTCACGGAGGCGATTTCATTGTTGAACAATGTACGTAATTCGTCCCGGACGCACAATTCTTGCTTTTCGGAACAGTGTTGACTACAATGGCATCATGAATATCCTTATCGTTTTCGTCGGCGGGGGACTCGGCGCCGCGGCCAGATATCTGCTGCAGGGGGCCGTCTACCGCTTCACCGGCGCGGGATTCCCGTACGGCACGATCGTGGTGAACATACTCGGGTGCTTCCTGATCGGACTCCTCATGTCGTCGATGGAAGAACGATTTCTGGCCGCCCCCTCGCTCCGGATTTTTCTGACGATCGGCATACTCGGGGGGTTCACGACATTCTCCTCTTTCAGTTATGAAACGATGGTCCTCCTGCGGGAAGGTGATCTCCTGGCCGGGGGACTCAATATCATCGCGAGCACGGTGATCTGCCTCGGCGCGACATGGCTCGGACTGGGCCTGGGCAGATACGTGTAATACGCTTAAGGGGACGGACACTATGAAACTCGAAGGCGACGGCAAACTGCTCCGCATATTCCTCGGGGAATCTGACAGGGTCGACGGGAAGATGATGTACGAGGCCATCGTGCGGGCGGCGAGGGAATCAGGCCTGGCAGGGGCCACTGTTCTCCGGGGAGTCGAGGGGTTCGGCGCCAGGAGCAGGATTCACACCGCGAAGATCCTTCGGCTCTCGGAAGACCTCCCGATCATAGTGGAAATCGTTGACACGGAGGAGAACATAATGGCGTTCATGCCCCTTGTGGACGAGCTCTTCAGGAAGAGCGGGGGCGGGGGACTCATTACGGTGGAAAGGGCGCAGGTGATTCACTATACGCCCGGTGGGGCCTCTTCCGGCAAGAAAGACTAATGTCACTCCGTCGGGGGGTCTGCCGCTGATGGCAACGAACCATGCCAATGGCTTTGAACAGCAACCGGGGGGATTACAGATACGCTCCTGGATGTGTGGAACATATGCGTTTGCTCACGTGATGTTGCTCTATGGAATCCCAATGAAAATAGAGGTTGCCAAGCGAAAGTGTCACACTGTAACTCTTGGCGACAGAATACCATATTATTCCACTCACCCTGTAGATACCGTTCGGATATTGCTCACCTGGAATGACTCTGAAGGGGGTACGACTTGGGAGGATATTGTCTCTGCAGCTGAAAGAGGTGGTTTCCGCGCCGATGTTGTTCGTGAAAAGCAAAAAGAAAAAGCACAATGTAAACTTGAATCTCAATTAAGGGACCATCACCCGACGATTCTTTCAGTGAAGAACG
>DASVIU010000387.1:0-8064 GCA_036386275.1 Bacteroidota bacterium
GACGCTCAACGATTCGACAGTCAGGCGGACAGATTCCCTCGTCGTCCATCCCCTGAAAACGACGACGTACCGGCTGATCGCCGCCGGGTCCGTGCACGACACGTCCTCCATCGTCATCACCGCGGTCCCGTTGGATCAGATCAACCGCGCGCTGTTGAGACCGGTTTCCGTGTCCGCGACAAGCAGGAACCCCGCGCTCGCGAACCCACAGAGTTTTGTCGACGGCGACACCGCAACGGTGTGGGAAAGCGGCGCCAGTGACGGCCAGTGGCTCGACTGCGACCTGGGGCAGAATTTCCTCGTCAGAAAGGTCATCGTCCGGTGGGGAGGAATCTACGCGACTGCATGGCGGCTCCGGCTCTCTTCCGACGATAACACCTTTTCCGACATCCGCTCGGCGACAGGAGGAGCGGGGGGGACGACGGTGATCGACAGCCTCAATCACGACGGTTCGTATGTGAGGCTCATGCTTGACACGAGGTCCTCCACGTCGGCCGGGTTCGAGGTCCGCGAGCTCGAGGTGTACGGGGTCTCGCAGCCCCTCTCTGTGAGCGGATCGGGGCCCGGAATCCCCGAACGCTATGCGCTCCTCCAGAATTATCCGAATCCGTTCAATCCCTCCACGACAATCAGCTTCGCGCTCCCCGTGCGAAGTCAGGTTACGATAAGCATCTACAATCTCCTGGGTCAGCGTGTGGCGGAAATCATCAACAGCGAACTGGAAACAGGGTACCATGCCGTCAGATGGAATGCAGGGGCCGCCTCCGGTGTCTATTTCTGCCGGATGGAAGCAGTCCCCTCGGGGACGCCGGGGAGAGCGTTCCAGCAGACAATGAAGCTCATGGTGCTCCGATGAAAGTGGCGCGTGCCCTGGGGCGGGCTTTCAGCCACGCGGGACGGACACTCCTCCCTTTGCTTGTTGCACAGGCACTGGCTGCGGGGGCCACGGCCCAGTGGACTCACCTTAATCCTGTCACGAAGGTGGAGCAGCAGGATGACGGCGTGCTCCTCACGATGAAGTCCGGCATCATGAAATTGCAGATCTGCACGCCTGCGATCGTCCGGGTCCTGTATTCACCCGGACCCTCCTTTCCCGTCCGGCAGGACGACGTCGTGATCAGTGGGGCGCGGCCTCCCGTACACTGGACGACAGAGACCTCCGGGGACAGTGTCGTCGTACTCACACCGGCGCTCCGCGTCATTGTTTCGCGCAGCCAGGGGTCGATCATATTTACAGACAGCTCCGGAGGGAAACTTTTCCAAGACAACTCGAGGAGCCTGACTCCCGTCGAGGTCAACGGCGAGAAGACATACCATTCCGAGATGTTCTCCAACCTCTGGGGATCCGGAGAGGCTTTCTACGGCCTCGGGCAGCACCAGGCCGGAGTCTGGAACTTCCGGGGCGAGTCGGTTGATATTTCACAGGAAAATACAAATATCGCCATCCCATTTTTCCTCTCGACAAATGGCTACGGCATTTTCTGGAACAATTCGTCGAGGAGCCGGTTCAACAACCGTTTCCTGAACGCCCTCTACCTGAGCTCGGAAGTCGCGGACGCCATAGATTACTACTTCATCGCCGGGCCGGAGTTCGATTCCATCATTGCCGGTTACCGCACTCTGACGGGCGGAGTCCCACTGTTCGGCAAATGGGCCTACGGTTTCTGGCAGTGCAAGAACCGGTACAAGACACAGGATGAGATTCTTGATGTTGCACGGAAATACCGGGCACTCCACATCCCGGCCGACAACATCGTTCAGGACTGGTTCTGGTGGAATACGATGGGGGAACCGGTGTTCGATGCGTCACGGTACCCCGACCCCGGGAAAATGGTAGAGGACCTGCACGCCAGCAACTTTCATCTGATGATCTCTGTCTGGCCCTATTTCCGGCCGGGGAGCAGCACCTACAGTGACATGGAGAGACGCGGATTTTTTATCGACAAGACAATCGCAGCCGCGTTTCATCCCGAAGGGCAGGCGCTCTATGACGCGTTCAACCCTGAAGCCCGGAAATACTACTGGCACCTGATGGACACAGCCCTGTTCCGCATCGGTGTTGATGCATGGTGGCTCGACACGACGGAGCCCGAGACCGAGGGGCGAGAGACGAATATCCTGGTGACAAACAGAGTCGCCGGAGGGAGCGGCGCCCGTTACGCCAACCTGTTCCCGTTGTTCACCACTTCGGCTGTGTACGAGGGGCAACGGCATGAGAGCGAGAGGAAGCGTGTGTTCATACTCTCCCGATCGGCATATGCCGGGAGCCAGAGAAATGCGACAGCGGTATGGTCGGGGGATATCAACTCCGACTGGGTCTTTTTCAGGAAACAGATTCCTGCCGGGCTCAATTGTTCACTCTCGGGGATCCCATACTGGACAACGGACACGGGCGGGTTCATTACCGCCGATCCCGACGACCCCCTCTATCGTGAACTGTTCATCCGCTGGTTCCAGTTCAGCACGTTCTGCCCGATACTTCGGGTACACGGAACGCGGTCCAACAATCAGAATGAGCTCTGGTCGTACGGTACCACAGCACAGAAAATTCTTACGGATTTCGACCGGCTCCGCTACCGCCTGCTCCCCTACATTTATACCATGGCTTGGAGGATAACGAGCGAGGGATACACGCCCATGCGGGGGCTCGTCATGAATTTCCGCACGGACGCGCGCGCGGCGAATACGGGAGACCAGTTCATGTTCGGGGACGCGTTTCTCGTGAATCCCGTTACCGAACCCGGAGCCAATACGCGCCGGCTCTACCTCCCCCGGGGGCCCTGGTTTGACTTCTGGAGCGGCAGTCCAATCATCGGGGGGCGTAGCGTCGATGCGGCCGCCCCGATTGATCGGTTGCCTCTGTTCGTCCGTGCCGGATCGATTATCCCGCTGGGACCGGACATCGAGTGGGCGATGGAGAAGCCTGCCGATCCGATCGAACTCCGTGTCTACCGGGGGGCGAGCGGCGACTTCACATTGTATGAAGATGAGGGAGACTCTTACGATTATGAAAAAGGAGCATATGCCCTCATTCCGTTTCACTGGGACGATGCCCGGCAGGTGCTCTCTATCGGCGAACGCCGCGGACGGTTCCCGGGAATGAGAGAGACACGCGTGTTCAGAGTCGTCTTCGTCTCCCGGGGGCGCGGCACGGGAATCCAGCCGACAGAGAGACCCGACAGGATCGTGCGCTACTCCGGGGGTGCAATCACGCTCCGATCCCGCTGAGATCCGACTTATCAATTCCATAAGTTTTTATCTTTTTGATAAAGTCCGGACCCACTTTTTCCGGCCAAACGGAGAAAAAACCCCCTCGATGCGCTTGATCGTGTGGCATCATTTGTGAATATGTAAAGAGCAGTTCTTTCCCGCCCGTTCCACTGATTGATCCCAATGAAAATAGACCTGATCGATATCTGTATCATCATAGCGTATTTCGTCCTCGTGATCGTCATCGGTTTCCTTGTCTCCCGCAGGACGATCAAGGACATCAACTCCTATTTCCTCAGCTCGAATTCTCTCCCGTGGTGGATGCTCGGCGTGTCCAATGCTTCCGGGATGTTTGACATCACCGGCACCATGTGGCTTGTCTACGTCCTGTTCGTCTATGGGCTGAAGAGCGTGTGGCTCCCCTGGGTCTGGCCGGTGTTCAACCAGATATTCCTGATGGTCTACCTGTCCATCTGGCTCAGGCGGTCGAAGGTGATGACGGGAGCGGAATGGATCAAGACCCGGTTCGGGACGAGCACCGGGGCCCAGCTCGCCCATATCATCGTTGTGATTTTCGCCCTCGTGAGCGTAATTGGATTCCTTGCATACGGGTTCCAGGGGATCGGGAAATTCGCGAAGATATTCCTCCCATGGGACTGGTCCCCCAATACGTACGCGGTCATACTCATGAGCTTTACGGCGATCTACGCCGTGAAGGGAGGGATGATGAGCGTCGTCATCACGGAATTCCTCCAGTTCATCGTCCTGACGATTGCGTCTCTCGCGGTGGGAATAATCGCGATGAATGCCGTCACCCCCGAGATGCTCAACGCGGTGATCCCCGCCGGATGGAAAGACATTTTCTTCGGGTGGCACCTCAACCTGAACTGGACGGGGCTCATCGACGCGGTGAATACGAAGATCCAGAGCGACGGGTACAGCTTCTTCTCGATCTTCTTCATGATGATGGTCTTCAAGGGGATCCTCGTGAGCGCCGCCGGTCCCGCCCCCAACTACGACATGCAGCGCGTCCTCGCGACACGGTCGCCGAAAGACGCGTCAAAGATGAGCTTTTTCGTCAACGTCGCTCTCTTCTTCCCGCGGTATATGATGATTGCCGGCCTCACAGTCCTGGCTCTCGTATTTTTCAGTCCCCAGTTGAAAGCCATGGGTCCCGGGATCGATTTCGAGATGGTCCTCCCCTATGCGCTGAAAAACCTCATACCGGTCGGGTGGGTGGGATTGATACTCGCGGGGTTGATTGCCGCATTCATGTCGAATTACGCCGCGACGATCAACGCGGCCCCCGCCTACATCGTCAACGACATCTACAAACGCTTCATCAATCCGAACGACCAGCCGAGAAAATACGTCCGGATGAGCTACATCGTTTCGATCGTGTTCGTCCTCCTGGGTTTCCTCTTCGGCATCATCGTCGGATCGATCAATGAAGTCATGCTCTGGATCGTGAACGCACTCTGGGGCGGTTATACGGCTGCCAACGTCCTGAAGTGGTACTGGTGGCGGCTCAACGGGTACGGATACTTCTGGGGGATGGTCGCCGGAATCGGCTCGGCATTCGTCATCGCAGCGTTCATCCCCTCGGTCGCCGCGCTCTCCTCGTTCCCCTATGTCCTGGGTGTCTCCCTCATCGGATGTGTGGCGGGGAGTTATCTGACGGACCCGGAACCGGACGACGTCCTCATTGATTTCTACACGCGGGTAAAGCCCTGGGGCTTCTGGGGTCCCGTCCTCGCCAAAGTGCGGCTGAGGCATCCGGATTTCCAGCCCAACAGGAACTTCAAGCGCGACATGTTCAACGTCGTCGTCGGTACGGCCTGGCAGACGACGCTCGTTGCGCTCCCGATATTCATCGTTATCCACGAAACGACGTCGATGCTCGTGACACTCGGCGTCCTTGTCGTGACGTCCGTTATTCTGAAATTCAACTGGTGGAACAAGCTCGATGAGATCTCCGATGTCGACGACGAAATAGCCGCCAGGGGAGATGTCCGGGCGAACCCCGCCGTTCCTCTTACTCCGGTGGGAGCAAAATAATGACACGAGACCAATTTAGAAAAAGACTTGCGGCACTGAAGAGGGAACACGAGCGGCTTATCGCACGACCCAACAAGCCCGTCCGGGAGGGAAACGGCGTCTTCTCCCGGTACGTCAACCCTGTCCTCACGGCAGCCCACACGCCCCTCTTCTGGCGTTATGACTTCAGCCAGGAGACCAACCCCTTTCTCGCCGAGCGTATCGGCGTGAACGCTGCATTTAACTCCGGGGCGATCGAAATCGACGGGCGCATATTTCTCGTGGTCCGGGTCGAAGGGGCCGACCGCAAGTCCTTCTTCGCAGTCGCGGAATCCCGCACCGGGACCGACAGGTTCCGGTTCTGGGATTATCCTGCGGTGATCCCGGAGACTGAAGATCCCGACGTGAACGTTTATGACATGAGGCTCGTCAGACACGCAGACGGTTGGATTTACGGCCTGTTCTGTACCGAGCGGAAGGACCCGGAAGTTCCACGCACCGACACCTCATCGGCCGTCGCCTCCTGCGGCATCGTCCGGACAAAGGATCTCCGGAAATGGGAACGGCTCCCCGATCTCAAGACCGGGTCCCCGCAGCAGCGGAACGTCGTGCTGCATCCCGAATTCGTGCATGGGAAATACGGGTTCTACACACGACCCCAGGACGGCTTCATCGAGGCAGGATCGGGAGGCGGGATCGGGTGGGGGCTTGCACAGAACATGGAGCACCCCCAGATCGACAGCGAGATCATCATCGATGACCGTGCCTACCATACGATCAAGGAGGTCAAAAACGGACTGGGCCCCGCGCCGATCAAGACCGCGAAAGGCTGGCTCCATCTGGCTCACGGGGTCAGGAACACCGCCGCGGGTCTCCGCTATGTCCTCTACATGTTCCTGTGCGACCTCGAGGTCCCATACAAGGTCATCGCGCGGCCGGCAGGATATTTTCTTGCCCCGGAGGGGGCGGAGCGGGTCGGCGACGTCTCCAATGTCGTCTTCAGCAACGGATGGGTCGCCAGAAAAGACGGGAGCGTGCTCATCTACTATGCCTCCTCCGACACGCGGATGCACGTGGCGGTATCGGCAGTCGACAGGCTCCTGGACTACGTCCTGCACACGCCGGAGGACGGACTGAGGAGTGCGGCGAGCGTCCAGCAGCGAATCGCGCTGATCGATAAGAACATGAAGGTCATGAAGAAAAAGTAGCCCCTCCTTCTCCCGCCGTTCCAAGGGCGATTGCCGGCGCTTGTGGACCGCCGGCATTCGCATTTATCCGGAGAGGGGGATCACCTCGTGACGGCGTTTCCCTCCACACACAATCGATGATCATGAATAGACCACCCCCCCTGCATCAGGCCTTCGTTCTCTCCTTTGCCTTTCTGCTGTTCGCCCTTCCCGCCGGGGAAGTCTCCGGCCAGTTTCAGAATTTCATTACGGCGTCCGGCGACAGGCTGATGGACGGGAAAGAGGAGCTCCGGTTTGTCTCGTTCAACATTCCGAACCTCCAATACATCGAAGACAATTTCACATTCACGGAGCCGAACCCCTGGAGAATTGCGGACAAATATGAGATCCGGGACGCGCTCATGTCGATCAGACAGCTGGGAGGGAGAGTCACCCGGATGTACGTCCCGTCCGTCCGGAAGGAGACCGATGATTCTGCCGTCGTCCGCCATGTTCTCGCTCCGGGGGTGTTCAACGAAGAGGCATTCAGGGCGTATGACAGGGTACTTGAGGTGGCAAATCAGACCGGGGTCCGCGTCATCATTCCCCTTGTCGACAACTGGTGGTGGTGGGGCGGACCGAAAGAGTACGCCGCTTTCCGCGGCAAGAGCAAAGACGAGTTCTGGACCGATTCACTCCTGATCGCCGATTTCAAGGAAACGATCGCCCACATCGTCAACCGGGTCAACACGTACACCGGAGTCCCGTTCAAACAGGATAAGGCGGTTCTCGGCTGGGAGACCGGCAACGAACTCGTCTGCCCGTTCTCCTGGACAAAAGAGATCGCGGCGTATCTCAAGACTCTCGATACCGTCCACCTTGTGATCGAGGGAACCAACAGCCGGGAGATCAGCGACGACGCCCTGCTCGACCCGCACATCGACGTCCTTTCGACGCACGACTATGGCCCGGCCGACAGGTCGATCCCGCAGATAGTGAAGGCACGGGAAAGAGCCAGAGGAAGGAAGCCGTATTTTGTCGGCGAATTCGGATTCATACCCACCGCCGAGATGCGAAAGGTGATCGATACTGTCATTGCGACAGGCGTGTCGGGGATTATGGTCTGGAGCCTCCGCGGCCACAACCGGGACGGCGGATTCTACTACCACACGAACGACTACCGGTGGCCCGGGTTCACGTCGGGGAACGCCTGGGATGAGGCCGGCGTGATTTCCCTGTTCAGGGAGAAAGCGTATGAGATCAACGGCCGGACGCCGGAGCCCCTCGCCGTCCCGGAGACCCCGACACTCCTCCCCATCGAGACACCCTACAAGATCTCATGGCAGGGTTCCACCGGCGCGGCCTCATACCTCATTGAGCGAAAAGCGGACGACGGACTTCTCTGGCAGGTCATCGCGGCAAGCGCCAGTGACGCCGATTTCGGCTACCGCCCCCTGTACTCGGACACAACGGCGGAACCCGGCAAGCGTTACTCGTACCGGATCCGGGGAAGAAATGCCTCCGGGTATTCAGAAGAATCAGACCCGACAGGTCCTGTCACCGCGGGCTCCCGGATGCTTATCGACGAGATGGTGGACACTTCCAGATTCTATGCCAGCTCAGGAAACCTGAAATTCCCCGGACCCAGGGA
>DASVIU010000388.1:0-2424 GCA_036386275.1 Bacteroidota bacterium
GCCCCATAAGCTGGTCCGGTCCGATCAACATGAGGACTCCCGCAAATCCGGCGATCACTCCGATAATGACACCCGGCCGGGGCCGTGCGGCCCCGTGCAGCGTCCAATCGAGAACAACAATCCAGAGGGGGACTGTCGCGGCGAAGATAGCGGCGATCCCTGAAGGAATGCGCTGTTCCGCCCATGTCACGCCGCCGTTCGCGACGAAGAGAAGGAGAAGACCGATGATTGCGGCCGATCGCCACTCTTTCCCTGAAGGGGGGGGCGCCCCCCGGAGCCGCGCCCAGCCGTAGAGAAGGAGCCCCGCAACGACGAACCTCATCCCCGCCATCATGAAGGGGGGAATCGTCTCGACGCCAAACCGGATCGCCAGGTACGTGGATCCCCACACGACGTAGACCGCTGCAAACGCCAGGATCACTTTTGATCCCGGAGGCTGCTCTTTCAGGACCGGATCGCGCACTCCACTCCTTCCGTTTTCACCAATGTACGGAATCAACAATAAACATGGCAGGGAGAGAGGGAAGGACTCAATCGTCCTTGCGGTAGGCGATCCGGGTGATCGTCACAAACAATACCGGAACCGCAAAGATCGCGAGCATCGTGGCCGCAAGCATTCCCCCGAGCACCGTCCAGCCGATCGTCGAACGCGCCTGTGCCCCGGCGCCCGTAGCGAAGGCAAGCGGGGACACGCCGAAAATGAAGGCGAGCGACGTCATGAGGATGGGACGAAGCCGGAGCCCCACAGCCTCGATCGTTGATGCCAGGATCGACACTCCCCTGTCCACGCGCACCTTCGCGAACTCCACGATCAGGATGGCGTTCTTCGCGGCGAGGCCGATGAGCGCCACCAGCCCGATCTGCGCATAGACGTTGTCGCTGAGTCCGGGGAGGAGCGTCAGCGTCAGGATTGCACCGAACGCCCCGATGGGAACGGCAAGCAGCACGGCAAACGGGACTGACCAGCTCTCATAGAGGGCGGCGAGGAAGAGAAACACGAAAACGATGGAGAGCGAGAATATTGTCAGGGTGCTGCTCCCCGCGTTGATCTCCTCCCGCGTCAGCCCCGAAAATTCATACCCGTACCCCGAGGGGAGAACCTGCGCCGCCACCTCGCGAAGAGCCCCGATGGCCTGGCCGCTGCTGTAGCCCGGCGCGGCCACGCCGTTGATCTCCGCCGCCCGGAAGAGATTGAAGTGGGAGATCAGGGGGGCGTTCTCGACCACCTTCGAGCGTATCAGCGTGCTGAGCGGGATCATGTCCCCCCGGGCATTCCTGACGTAATACTTCGACAGGTTGTCGATATCGGCGCGATATTCGGTGTCTGCCTGAGCCACCACATGGAAATTCCGTCCGTAGATGGTAAAGTCGTTCACATACCGGCTTCCGAGATACGTCTGGAGTGTGTTGAACACATCGGCGATCGAGATCCCGAGCTTCTTGCACTCCTCCCTGTCGACGTCCACCTGGTAGCCCGGAGTCCGTGCCGTGAAGAAGGAGAAGACGCGGGTCAGCTCCGGCCGCTTGTTCGCCTCCGCCACGAACGAGCGCACGACATTCTCAAACTGCCTGATGTCATCGGTACTCTCATGCTGCTCAAGCTCGAACGAAAAGCCCCCCGTCTGCCCGAGACCCGGTATCGCGGGGGGGGAGATGACGACGACATTCGCGTCCCTGATGGCGGCGAACCGCCGCTGCAGCGTGGCGATAAGCCCGTTCAACTGGAGGGATTTTTCCGACCTCTCGTCCCACGGCTTCAATTGCACGAAGATTGTGCCGCTGTTCGATTTCGTCGCAAACGTCACGACGTTCAGCCCCCCCAGCGCGGCGTAATGCGCGACGCCGGGGGTCTCACTCAGCATCACCATCATCGTGTCCAGGACTTCCAGGCTCCTTGTCGTCGACGACGATTCGGGGAGTTCGAACGTCACGTAGACGCGCCCCTCGTCCTCCGAAGGGATGAATCCCGTCGCCTTGTTCCTGAACATGAAGACCGTCGCCGCATAGAGGCAGACCAGTATGATAATGGCATAACGGGCCCCCCTTATGCATTCCCGGACCCACCGGACGTACGAACCGGTCGTCTTTTCGAGCCATGCGTTGAACCGGACGAAGATCCTGTTGATCCCTTTCGCCTCTTTCGCGAGGACCGAAGGCCTCAGGAACATGGAGCAGAGGGCGGGGGTCAGCGACAGGGCCACGAACGCGGAGATCAGGACCGAGATCGCGATCGTTATCGCAAACTGCTGGTAGAGCTTCCCGACGATCCCGGGCATGAAGCCGACCGGGATGAACACCGCCGCCAGTATCAGCGCGATGGCCACGACCGGGCCCGAGATATCCGCCATGGCCTTGCGGGTCGCCTCCGGCGGGGTGAGTCCCTCACGGTCGATGTAGTGCTGGACGGCCTCCACAACGATGATC
>DASVIU010000389.1:0-2211 GCA_036386275.1 Bacteroidota bacterium
GAGGGGACCAATCACTTTCTCTATGCAGGGTATTTTGACGGATTCGAGGGCCGGCTGACAACGGCTGACGACCGCTTCTCCGGAAAAGCGGTCCCCCTGCTCCTGGAATTTGAACTCAGGAAGCTGCATGGCAGGTCTGCATACAATGGAGTCGGCCATATTCAGTACTTCTTGGATTCCGAGAACCATCCCCACCCGCACGTGACAGTGGATGAGACTCTTGAATATATGGCAACTGAGCTTGCCTTCGGACATACCGGACTTGTCACAAAGGCCGTTCTCCCGGATTATGACCATTCGCTCTCTCAGGCGGTCATGGAAGAAAAGTACGTCCTGCCGATCCAGGAGCTTTATGGGAAAGCCCGGGCTGTCACAATCACGTACTTCGATTCGCAAGGCTCAAAGAGCGCGAGCCAGTATATCGCGGATCACATGGAACGGTTTGACGACCTCCGCTCCGCGGAGTTCATGGGAAAGATCCGAGTTGCTTACGATAATGGGGTCATCGTCTATGTGAATCGGACCGCAGAGCCGTGGGCAGTCAGTCTCAAGACCGGTGCAGGGGGCTGGTACAGTTATCACCTTCTGATCGGCGGGAAAACGACGCTCGGGACGGGAACACTTTCCGGTGCCACGGTTATTCTCCCCCCGGAAAGCGGGTGGGTTGCGTATATTCCCTGAAAACCGGCCGCTGGCACCGCGTGAAATCCGGATAGCACCGGATACCCGGAATCCGGCCGGACACCCGCGGCGAAGTGCGTCCGCGGATTATGAACGCGAACCGTGCACGTTCTTTTTGAGTCGAGGCTCCCCCCCGGGGCCTGAGACCAGAAGCCCTTTCCGTTCGAGGAGTTGGCGGTAGACCTCGTCGACCCCTTTCACCATCGCCTCAACAGTCCACGTGTGCCGTACGATCTCCCGGCCCGTGGCACCCATCGTGCGGGCCCGGTCCGGATTTTTCAGCAGCTCGATCAACGCACTGCAGAGCCGGTCCTGATCACACGCCGTGACGAGTCGGCCGGTGATACCGTCGCGAATAACTTCGTGCGCCCCATCGAGATCGAAAGAGACCGCCGGTTTTCCTGCCGCAAGGGCCTGGGGCAGGACGCGCGCGAGACCCTCGCGGAGGGATGTATGAACAAGGACATCCATCATTGCGATGAACAACGGAATGCGGTCCTGATCCACCCTCCCCGTGAATACAACCCGGTCGGAAACACCGCGTTGTCGCACACGCGCCTTCAGCTCTTCCTCGAGCTCGCCGCTCCCAATGAGGACGAAACGAACGTTCGGGACCTCCTTGACCACATCCGGAATAATGTCGATGAGATACTCGTGCCCCTTGAGGGCGTTAAAACGGCCGATCTTGCCAACCACGAGTTCCTCCGGGCCAATACCGAGCGACTTCCGGAGTGCCAGTGGATCCCCCGCCGGATGAAGGTAGGGATCCATCTCGAATCCGCTCCTCACCGTCACGAATTTCCCGGGGGAACCGATCCCCGCCGAAATGCACTTGCGGATAATCGTATCCGTTACTGAGATCACGCGGTCCGACAGTGATGTCCCGAGGCGCTCCGCCAGAATGAAGAGCCTCCGGGGTGCGGCAGACATGAAATCGTGAAATGGAAGCCCGTGGATGGTGTGGACCACGATAGGGACCCCGGCAAGCCTGGCTGCCAGCCGGCCGAGCACGCCCGCCTTGGAGCTGTGGGTGTGGACAATCTGATATCGGCCCTCGCGGATCATCCACAGGATTCTGACAAAGGCGCGCACATCGAGCAGTGGATGAATGCTTCGCTTCAGAATGTTGATGACTCTGACCCGGACCTCCCGCGCACGCGCCTCAGCGAACATGTCGCCTTCAGAAGCAATGGGGGGACCCGTGATGATCTCGACATCATATCCCAATTGCTGCAAGCCCTGGACGGTCAGGAGCGTGTTCTCGGTTGCCCCGCCGAGACTAAAAAGCGTGATCAGATGGAGTACCCGCACCCGCGTGCCGGTTGACTGGTCAGGCATGAGATATCGCCTCCGGCTTTTCGTGTTGCGGCGAATCGAGGTACGTCCTGTGCCACAATTCAAAGTTCAGGAGCAGCCAGAGGGCCGTGTCGTGGACCTCCTTCCCGTCCCGGTGAAGCCGGTACAGTCGTTCAATATATGTGTTATCGAAATATCCCCGGGATCGTGTCCGTTCATCCATCAGTGTGTCGA
>DASVIU010000390.1:0-1684 GCA_036386275.1 Bacteroidota bacterium
GGCATGGACCGAATGCGGGGCCGGCGTACCCGGGTTCCGCATCGAGCGCGCTGACGGTATCGGTTCTGCCTGCCTGTTCTCGGAGATCGGCAGGACGGGGGTGCATATCACGGTCTTCCGCGACGGGTTCGTCAAGCCTGGCGCGACCTACTCCTACCGGGTTCATGCATGGAACGCCTCCGGCGACTCGTCGCCCTCCAATGCGGTGGAGGTGACGATGCCGCCGGCCGAGACGGAACTGCCGGCCGATAAGGAATGATCCGCGCTGGAATCCCTCGACACCGTCCCCTCTGCAGAAGATGCTTTAAACCATAGGACAAACACCGACCCGAGAATCAGACAAACGGCGGCTCGCGTTTCGGACAGAAGCCGATACCGAAGGCAATCGGGAAGGATCAACATGTATTTAATCCCTGGAGACTCGGGGATCGGCGCTTTGGAGACATGCCGTTCATGCACGAAACAGACGAGAGGAGAGAGCATCATGACAAAAAGGCATCGCATTTTGAGTTTCCTGGTCTGCATCACGTTGGTCACCGCAGTCCTGGGGTGCGCATCCACGCCAACACGCGAAAGTTCCGGCCAGTATGTCGATGACTCGGCGATCACGACCAGGGTAAAAGCCGCGATCTTCGACGATCCATCGCTGAAAGTGCTCCAGATCAATGTCGAGACGTTCAAAGGGGAAGTGCAGTTAAGCGGTTTTGTCGATTCGGCACAGAATATCAGAAGGGCAGGAGAGGTTGCCCGCAGCGTTTCGGGTGTCCGTTCGGTGAAAAACGACCTGATTGTGAAATAGCCGGTGTTCCCGCGGCGGATGAACGTCGCGGATTCATGGCAGGAGGTTACGAAAAATGCTCTGGACCATAGCCGTCATTTTGCTTGTCCTCTGGGCGTTAGGTTTGGTCACCTCGTACACGATGGGAGGATTCATTCACGTTCTCCTCGTCATCGCGATCGTGGTGGTACTGATCAACGTCATTCAGGGACGAAAGGTACTGTAGGGACATGGAATGCTTCTCTTTAGCTGGTCTCTGACAGGAAGGAGACGAGATGAGCGCAATCAAGATCGTGGCCATCGTTCTGATCGTGGCCGGCCTCCTGGGAGTGATGTATGGCAAGTTCAGCTACACCAAGGAGACCCACGACGCCAAGCTGGGCCCGCTCGAGCTGTCGTTCAAGGAAAAGCAGACAGTCAACGTTCCTGCCTGGGCAGGCGTGGCGGCGATAGCGGCCGGCGCGGCGCTGCTTCTTCTACGCGCGAAGAGTTAAGGAGAAGAGGATGAAAAGGATATTGCTTGCTGTACTGCTCGGGGTGTTCCTGTTCGTGGGGTGCGTGGTGGGACCCGGACCCCGAGGCTCCGGCATAGTCGTGGTACCGGCTCTTCCGTCGATCGTGGTGTTGGAAGAAGAGCCCTACTATTATCAGGGCGGCTATCACTATTACTACCAGAACGACCGCTGGTCCTACTCGAACTCAAGGAACGGACCCTGGGTGGATCTGCCAAGGGACCGCTACCCGAAAGAGGTCAGGTTCAAGGGCAGGGGCGGTGAAAGAGGCGGGGGTGAGAATCGCGGGCACGACAAACGCGAGTAGGGATGAAAGAGCGCCGGCACAAATTACGGGATCATTCTTACTCCGGGCAGGGGGGCGGGAGATTCGCCGCCCCAGCCCTAACTCCAG
>DASVIU010000391.1:0-6661 GCA_036386275.1 Bacteroidota bacterium
GGGGACGGGACAGAATGGAAACAATTTTCTCTGGCGGGACTCGAAGAGGACCTCAAAGGAAGCCGCCCGGTCTTCCTCGATTTCACGGCCGAGTGGTGCCTCACATGCAAGGTCAACGAGAAGACCGTCCTCAACACGAAAGAGGTCATCGAGAGATTCCACACATTGAATGTCCTCCCTGTGCGCGCCGACTGGACCAACAGGAACCCCGACATCACACGACTCCTCTCGAAGTTCGGCCGCTCGGGTGTACCCCTCTATGTCATATTCCCTCCGGGAAGGTCCGGCACCCCCATCGTTCTCCCCGAAGTGATCACCCGGGGCATCGTTCTCGATGCGCTTGATCAGTCCAGGTAGGAAGTCATCGCGATCAGGATAGCGGGGGGGGCGACGTCTTCGCCGTGAAGGGGACGTGGGTACCTTCCCCGTGATATGCCCGCGTCAGCGTCATTTGATGGCGTGGCGCAGCTTGTTCTTCAGGTGATGAATCTCCCCGAGTGCTTCCCTGTATGCCTTGCTCTCCTTCCCTGCGAGCGCCTCGTTCCGCTTCTTCTTCATTGCCCGTATCTGTAACTTGATCTGGCTTTTGTTGATGCCGACCACAGTGTGATGTTTGTGCGACTCGATGCCCAGGGCCTGGCAGAGCGCCGGAAGGAGTTTCTCCTTGTGCATCGTACTGAATCCTTTGACCGCATCATGCTCAATTCCCTGGGCAATCTCCCGGAGTCGAGCGACTGTCATTTCACTCAACTGCTCAAATGTGTAAGCCATTCCGATCTCCTCCTGGTATGTGTGAGGGACACTGATCGTCGTTTGCACTCTCATGGTTGTTTTTCAGGTCGCCACCGTGGGAAAGATAGTGTCTTGATACGCCAGATTCAATGTCCAGCATGGAAACCGCGTTTCCCCTGGCAGACATTGCGACTTTCCCGCAGGGGCGTTACCTTAGTCAGCACAATTCAACTATGGAAGGACTCCGCTCCTATGGTTTCCAGGCCCCCTAACAGTGAGTACGCGCCATTTTTCGCAGGATACGTGTCACTCGTTCCCGAATCCGATGTGCTCGCAGTGCTGGAGGCTCAGCCGGCCGGGCTGGAGGAATTGTCATCGAATGTACCGGCCGATCGCGAAAAATTTCGATACGCTGAAGGGAAGTGGACAATCCGTGAGGTGTTCGGTCATATCGTTGATGCGGAACGCGTGTTCGGCTATCGGGCATTCTGCATCAGCCGGGGGGAACAAGTTCCGCTCCCCGCATTCGATGAGAACGAATATATCAGGCATTCGCATTATGATCGTCAGCCCCTCGGGGATCTGGTGTCAGAGTTTGCTGCTCTCCGGGAGACAAACCTGGCGTTCCTTCGCCAACTGGAGAACAACGGCTGGGAGCGGCTTGGTACCGCCAACAACAACCCCGCCTCCGTGCGGGCTCTGGCATTCATCATGGCAGGTCATGTACGGCATCACGTCGCCGTGTTGCGCGACCGCTATGGAATAGTCCCCGGGGCTTGACCGGGTCAAGCGGGCAGCGTGTTTACGATGGAGTCACGATGGATAAGCTCGCCGATGGACTGCTCTGGTATGTGGCGTTTCTGTTTTCCACCACGCTGCACGAGGCCTCTCATGCGTTCGCAGCCTTCCGGCTTGGAGACAGGACGGCCTACGAGGGAGGCCAGGTCACGCTCAACCCCATTCCCCATATCCGGAGAGAGCCTTTCGGGACCGTGGTCGTCCCGATCGTTTCCTTTCTGCTCGGCGGGTGGATGATCGGTTGGGCCAGCGTCCCCTATGATCCGCAATGGGCGTATGATAACCCCCGTTCATCGGCCAAGATGTCCGCGGCAGGCCCTGCCGCCAATCTCCTGCTGGCGCTGCTGGCGGCTCTCGCGATCCGGCTCGGGATGATGTGGGGATTCTTCTTCCCCCCCGATTCGATTGACTTTGCACACGTGATCGGTGCCGCCCGGGAAGGGACGCTCACGACGGTGGCCGCCTTCATCAACGTGATGTTTTCCCTGAATCTCCTTCTCTTCATTTTCAACCTGTTGCCCATCCCCCCGCTCGACGGGAGCGGTGTCGTCCCGATGTTTTTACGTGAGGACCGGGCGCGACAGTACCTCACGCTTGTGCGCAATCCCTCCTTTTCCTTCCTGGGGATCGTCGTCGCGTGGAACATATTCGACTATGTGTACCATCCCCTTCATCTGGGGTTCATCAATTTGCTTTTCCTGGGGGAGGCTCACTATCAGTAGAGGCCAGTATTCTCCGCAGCACGTTCTTCGTTGACTCCGGGAAATCCCCCCCGAGCATCCATTCCGCATAGCCGGGGTCGTCAAGAACCCGTTTCCCCCTGTTCTTCCCGAACGCGTACACGATCTCTCCCCTGTCGTTGCGCATCAGCTTCCGGGCGTAATCCACGATCGCATCGCTGTTGCTGTATCTGTGGAGTTCCTCGAGCGTTGTTCCGATATCGTCGTATTTCTCCAGCTGCTGCCTGAACACCTCCAGCGTGGCCCGGACATCCGCCTCGGCGTCATGGGCTCCCTCCAGGGTCTTGCCGCAATAGAACTTGTACGCTGCGGCGAGCGTCCGTTCCTCCTTCCTGTGATAGATCACCTGCACGTCCACGAATTTCGCCTCCGGGTCCGGGAACGGGATGGAGCAGCGGCCGAACTCCTCGACAAGTATCGGGATGTCGAACCTGTTGGAATTGAAGACCGCGATATCCGCGTCGCGGAAGAACTCCGCAAGTCCCTTTGCGATGTCCGGGAATTTCGGTTTGTCCGCCACAGCTTCGTTGGTGATATGGTGCACCGCGGTCGCGGAGGCCGGGATGGGGATGCCGGGGTTGATGAGCCGGGTCCTCACTTCTTCCGCGCCGTCAGGGAAGAGCTTCAGGGCGGCGATTTGCACGATCCGGTCCCTGGCGATGTCCGTTCCTGTCGTTTCGAGGTCGAAAAAGACCATCGGTCGTTTGAGTGCGAGCTTCATATATCACGTGCCTGCGAATTTCAGGCAAATTACCCATACGCCCGGAGAACCGCAACAGAACATGAGGATTCTCCGCGGAATCTGCATATATTTCAGCCGAATAGACCGAGGAGCCAAGAATGTCGACACGCACACAGACGCCTGCATGGAAGGCACTTCGTGATCACCATGCGTCCCTGGCAACGGCGCACATGCGTGATCTGTTCGCAGCGGACCCGGAACGGTTCGAGCGGTTTTCAATCCGCTGGGAGGACATGATCGTCGATTACTCGAAACACCGGATCACGCCGGAAACTATCTTGCTCCTCCTCTCGCTCGCGCGCGAGTCGGAGGTCGCATCGTGGCGCGACAGGATGTTTGCAGGGGAGAAGATCAATTTCACCGAGGGGCGTGCAGTCCTGCACACCGCGCTCCGGAACAGGTCTACCCGGCCGGTCACGGTGGACGGAGCGGACGTGATGCCCGCTGTCCGCAGAGTGCTCTCCCACATGCGCGAATTCAGTGATGCGGTCCGGTCCGGCGCCTGGCGCGGCTGCACGGGGAAGAAGATCACCGATGTCGTGAACATCGGCATAGGGGGCTCGGACCTCGGCCCCGTCATGGTAACTGAAGCTCTGAAGCCGTACGCGGCCCCCGGGCTGCGCACCCATTTCGTTTCCAACGTCGACGGGACGCACATCGCCGAGACATTGAAGCCGCTCGCTCCCGGCACGACACTCTTCATCATCGCTTCCAAGACGTTTACAACCCAGGAAACGATCGCCAACGCCGGCACGGCACGTGAATGGTTTCTCCGACAGGTCCGGGACGAAGGCGCAATCGCACGGCATTTTGTCGCCCTCTCCACAAACGAGAAAGAGGCGGTGAAATTCGGGATCGACCGGAACAATATGTTCGAGTTCTGGGACTGGGTCGGGGGACGCTATTCCCTCTGGTCGGCGATCGGGCTCTCGATTGCCGTCGCGATCGGCATGGACAACTTCGAGGAGCTGCTTGCCGGGGCGTATGCGATGGACGAGCACTTCCGGACCGCCCCGCCGGAGAGGAACATCCCGGTCATACTGGCTCTCCTCGGAATCTGGTACAACAACTTCTTCGGCGCCGCGACGCATGCAATACTCCCGTACGACCAGTACCTCCACCGGTTCCCGGCATATTTCCAGCAGGGTGACATGGAGAGCAACGGCAAGCGGACTTCCCGCGAAGGAGAGACGGTCGACTATACGACAGGGCCGGTCATCTGGGGAGAACCCGGGACGAACGGCCAGCATGCGTTCTACCAGCTCATACACCAGGGGACGAGATTGATCCCGGTCGACTTCATCGCTCCGCTCACGTCCCATAACCCTGTCGGCGACCACCACGTGCTCCTCCTCTCCAATGTCTTTGCGCAGGCCGAGGCGCTGATGAAAGGGAAGACCGCCGACGAGGTGCGTCCGGAGCTTGTTGCCGCCGGGATGAAAGGAGAAGCGCTCGAACGGCTCCTTCCCCACAAAGTGTTCGAGGGGAACAGGCCGAGCACGACGATACTCTTGCACAAAATCACACCCCGCTCACTCGGGAAGCTTGTCGCGATGTACGAGCACAAAATATTCGTTCAGGGGATCATCTGGAACATCAATTCCTTCGACCAGTGGGGTGTGGAGCTCGGAAAACAGCTTGCAGGGAAGATATTGCCGGAGCTCTCCTCTGCGGGCCCCGTAACGACGCATGACTCGTCAACCCGTGGTCTGATCAACTACTACAAAAAGCTCAGGGCCTGATCCGTATGGATGTCCATATGGAAATTTCAGAATTAATCGCTATCTTACCATTCATTCACAACCCCGTTCTTCCTGCAGCATGACTAATACAGTTGTCCCTGTCCCGGAGGGGATTCTCCCCCGCAATCCCAGCCTCTCAGAGCTCGACGAGTTGTGCATCGACACGATACGATGTCTTTCGATTGACGCGATCCAGAAGGCGAAATCGGGGCATCCCGGCATGCCGATGGGCATGGCCCCCGCGGCCTATGTGCTCTGGACCGAGTTCATGAAATACAATCCGCGCAACCCGAAATGGGTGAATCGCGACCGGTTCGTCCTCTCCGCGGGGCACGGATGCATGCTTCTGTATTCGCTCCTCCACCTGACGGGATTCGATCTGCCGCTGGATGAGCTGAAGAATTTCCGCCAGTGGGGGAGCCGCACCCCGGGGCATCCGGAATACGGACACACGCCCGGCGTCGAGGTCACGACCGGGCCGTTGGGCCAGGGGATCGCGAACGCCGTGGGGATGGCAATTGCGTCAAAGTACCTTGCGAACAGGTACAATCGTGAGGGTCTCCGGCTGCTGCATTACAAGATTTTCGTGATAGCCGGAGACGGGTGCATGATGGAAGGCGTTGCGTCTGAAGCCTCTTCTCTTGCCGGACATCTCAAGCTCGACAACCTTATCGTCGTCTACGACGACAACCATATAAGCATTGACGGGAACACGGCGCTGTCGTTCGATGAGGACGTCGCGAAGAGGTACGAGGCCTACGGCTGGTTCGTGCAGACGATCGGTGGTGACGGGAATGACATGAATGCATTCCGCGCGGCGATTGGCGCTGCGCGGAAGCAGAAGGAGCGCCCCTCGCTCATAAAGCTGCGGACGCATATCGGGTACGGCAGCCCCCACCGGCAGGATACGCCGGAGGCGCACGGTCAGCCCCTCGGCGATGACGAAGTGGCGCTTACAAAGCGCCGCTACGGATGGGACCCGGAGAAGAAATTCTACATCCCCCCCGATGTCGCCGAGTACATGCGCGGCCAGGTTGCAAAGGGGGAGGCGCTGGAGAAGGAATGGAATGCTCTCCTCGACCGGTACGCTTCCCGCTACCCGGCGGAGGCGGAGGAATTCCGTCGTGCCGCTTCAAGGCAGCTCCCCCCGGACTGGGAGAAGATCTGGCGTGAATCCATTCCCTCGTTCGATCTCTCCGTCCCCGTCGCCACCCGCGAGGCGCAGGGAAAACTCCTCGATGCGCTCATGCCGAAACTCCCGCTTGTGATCGGCGGCTCGGCCGATCTGACCCCTTCGAACAATACCCGCTTCAAGGGTGCCGTGGACTTCAGCCCTGCGCACCGTGAGGGACGGTACATCCGGTATGGTGTCCGGGAACATGCCATGGGCGCGGTGATGAACGGGATTGCCGTGAGCGACATGGTCATCCCGTATGGCGGGACGTTCTTTGTCTTCAGCGACTATATGCGGCCGACGCTCCGTCTTGCCGCTCTCTCGAAGTACCCGGTGATATTTGACTATACTCATGATTCAATCGGGCTGGGGGAAGATGGGCCGACCCACCAGGCAGTTGAGCATCTGGCCGCTCTGCGTGCCATGCCCGGTCTCATCACCATCCGCCCCTCCGACGCGACGGAGACGATGGCGGCCTGGAAGTTTGCGCTCGAACACCGGACCGGACCGGTCGCGCTCGCTCTTACCCGGCAAAAGCTTCCCGTGATCGACAGAACGAAATTCGCCGCCGCTCATAACCTCGAGCGTGGCGGCTACATCCTCATCGGCGCTCCGGATCCTTCGCTCATACTCATAGGGACAGGCTCCGAAGTATCGCTTGCATTGAGCGCCTACGAGACTCTGACCGCCGAAGGGGTGAAGGCCAGGGTGGTGAGCCTCCCCGCATGGGAGC
>DASVIU010000392.1:0-6880 GCA_036386275.1 Bacteroidota bacterium
AACCGGGCACCACTTGCAGAGATTCCCTACGATGTGTATCTTTTATACTACTTTCTCTCCTCCCACACGACGGACATGCCAATGGTATTCGATAGTGACGTACTCGAACGGATCTACGCGCGGACACCCGGACGCGTGAAGGTAGCCCGCAGGATCGTGGGGCGGCCGCTGACGCTGACCGAAAAAATCCTCTACGCGCACTTCCGGCGCCCGCCGAAAAATGCTTCCGTCCGCGGGACATCGTATGAGGAGTTCTCTCCCGACCGCGTGGCGATGCAGGACGCGACCGCGCAGATGGCGCTGCTGCAGTTCATGTCCGCGGGGATCCCGCGGGTTGCCGTCCCGACAACGGTCCATTGCGATCACCTGATCCAGGCGCAGTCCGGGGCCCGCGAGGACCTCAGTCAGGCCCTCGACGACAACCGCGAAGTGTACGGTTTCCTCGCCGGTGTTTCCTCACGCCACGGGATCGGGTTCTGGAAACCGGGTTCCGGGATCATCCATCAGGTCGTCTTCGAGAACTATGCGTTCCCCGGCGGGATGATGATCGGGACGGACTCCCACACCCCGAATGCGGGGGGGCTCTGCATGATCGCGATTGGTGTCGGCGGGGCGGATGCAGTCGATGTCATGGCGGGGATGCCCTGGGAACTGAAATTCCCCCGGGTCATCGGTGTGAAACTCACAGGAAAGCTCGGCGGCTGGACCTCGGCAAAGGACGTGATCCTGAAGGTCGCAGGCATTCTGACCGTCAGGGGGGGGACCGGGTCGATCGTCGAGTACTTCGGGGAAGGGACGGAATCGATATCGGCGACCGGCAAAGGGACGATCTGCAACATGGGGGCGGAGATCGGAGCCACGACATCCGTTTTCCCGTACGACCGGCGCATGTCGGATTACCTGAAAGCCACAGGGAGAAAGAGCGTGGCGGAGATGGCGGACGCCGTTGCGGCCTGCCTGGCCCCGGACCCGGAAGTGACCGCTTCCCCCTCCTCCTACTACGACCAGGTCATCGAGATCAATCTCTCCGAGCTTGAACCGATGATCAATGGACCCTTCTCTCCGGATAGGGCATGGAAGCTCTCGGAATTCGCCCAGGCGGTCAGACAGAATAACTATCCCGAAGAGCTGCGCGTCGCACTGATCGGGAGCTGCACGAACTCGAGCTACGAAGACATCGAACGCGCGACAAGCGTGGCGCGCCAGGCCCTGGCGGCGGGACTCAAAGCCCGGTCGGAGTTCACAATCACCCCCGGGTCCGAGCAGGTCAGGGCGACGATCGAACGGGACGGCCATCTGAAAACGCTCGTGGATGCAGGAGGGAATGTCCTTGCGAACGCCTGCGGCCCGTGCATCGGGCAGTGGAAACGCCACGATGTGAAGAAGGGGGAGAAGAATTCCATCATCACCTCGTTCAACAGGAACTTCGCCGGGCGGAACGACGCCAACCCCGAGACGCACGCATTCGTCGCAAGCCCCGAGATCGTGACTGCGCTGGCATTCGCCGGCCGTCTCACGTTCAATCCGCTCAGGGATTCACTCGTGAACAGCCGCGGAGAGCATGTGACGCTGACCCCCCCGACCGGCGACGAGCTTCCTCGGAGGGGTTTTGCCCCGGGGGAGAACGGGTACGTCGGTCCCGCGCGCGACGGGTCCCGTATCCGGGTCGCGGTCGCTGCTTCGAGCGACCGGCTCCAGCTCCTCTCGCCGTTTCCGGCCTGGGACGGGAATGACCTCCTGGCGATGCCCCTTCTGCTGAAGGCGAAAGGGAAGTGCACGACCGACCACATTTCACCGGCGGGAAAATGGCTGAAGTACAGGGGGCACCTCGATAATATTTCAAACAACCTGTTCAGCGGTGCCGTCAATGCGTTCACCGGGGAGACGGGGGCGGGGAGGAACGTCCTCACCGGGGAAAAGAAAGAGTTTGCGCAGGTGGCAAGGGAGTACAAGGCGCGGAATCTTGCATGGGTTGTCGTGGGGGACGAGAACTACGGGGAAGGGTCGAGCCGGGAGCACGCGGCGATGGAGCCCCGGTGGCTCGGGGGGAAAGTCATCATCGTGAAGAGCTTTGCGCGGATCCACGAAACGAACCTGAAAAAACAGGGGATGCTCCCGCTGACGTTCGCAAACCCCAATGACTATGACCGCGTGCGGGAGGACGACCGGGTATCGATCACGGGGCTGGCGGGATTTGCCCCCGGAGTTCCGCTGGTATGCATGCTCGGGCACTCCGACGGCTCCGTCGATGAATTCCCCCTCACACACACGTTCAATGAAAACCAGATCGGGTGGTTCAGGGCGGGAAGCGCCCTGAACCTGATCGCGGCGGAGGGGAAAACCCGGAAAGTGGAGAAAACGGGGGGTGCGGAGAAGAAGCGGGCCAGGTCCCGTCCCGTGGCCGCGAAGAAGAAGGCTCCTGCGAAGGGGAAACGCCCCGCAAAGAAGAAATCACCCGTGAAGGGGAAAGCGCGCGCAAAGAGGAAAGCGAAGGCTCCCGCGCCCCGGAGGCGGCCGGCGCGGAACTCACGGCGCAGGAAATGAGTTAGTATAAGGGAGCAGGCGTTCATTACAATACGGAGCGAGGGGATATGCAGTACGATCAGACGGCGATACAGCCTTTCAGGGATGAGCTTACACGCATCGGGTTCCGGGAGATGCGGAGTGCGCAGGATGTGGACGAGACGATTGCAAAAAAGAAGGGGACGAATCTGATCGTCATTAATTCTGTGTGCGGGTGTGCTGCGGGGAAGGCGCGTCCGGGGATAGCCATGGCTTTGAAACAGGCACCGGTAAGGCCGGATGAACTGACAACCGTCTTTGCCGGCGGGGATCTCGAGGCGACCGCCCGGGTGCGGGAGCATCTCGGCACCATCCCCCCGTCCTCTCCGTCAATGGCACTGTATAAGGACGGACAGCTCGTGCATTTCATCCCGCGCTACCAGATTGAGAACCGGGATGCATCTCAGATCGCGAAGCACCTGATCGACGTGTTCAGTGAGTTCTGCGGAGTGCGGACGTCGGAAGCCCCTCAGGCCGGCTCGTAGTCATTCATTTGTACTTCACAGAGCACCCGTATGATCGCGTCGTCTTGACGGGAAGCGGCTTTCCGTCCCACGCGGCAGCCATCACCTCTTTCACGTAGTTCGTTGCCTTCGCGATGTCGGCGCGGTCGGTGGAAGCGATGTTATCGATCCCCCCCTCGTAGATCAACACCCCCTGCGGGTCGACAATGAACATGTGCGGCGTGGTTTTTGCCCCGTAGAGCTTTCCGACTGCCCCGTCGGCGTCCACCAGGTACGCGGTGGGGGAGGCGTTCTCCTGTTTCAGCTTCTCTTTCAGTTCTTCCCCTTCGTAGAACCCCTGTTTTCCCGGTGCGGAGGAACAGATCGAAAGCCACACGGTCCCTCTGCCGGTCATCGTCCTCTGGAGCTCCTGCATCGATCCGCTGCCGTAGTGTTTCCCCACGAACGGGCATCCGAAGTTCACCCATTCCAGAATGACGTATTTGCCTCTGTAGTCCGCGAGCGAGTGAGAGACTCCCTGTCCGTCCGTCAGAGTGAATTGAGGTGCCGGGGAATCAACGCTCGCCCTGTCGGCGGCGGGTACGGGGCGCGCGACCAGGAGCAGCGCCAGTGTGAACAGATCAGCCTTCCTCATAATGCACTCCTTCGCACGATGCGCAATAGGTGTGTTGCCGCCTCTCCTCTGAATCCAACACAGCGGCGGACGGAAAGTTTCTCACATGTTGCCGACGATCGCCTTGCCGAATTCGGAACACCGGACTTCCTTTGCCCCTTCCATCAGCCGGGCGAAATCGTATGTTACCACTTTTGTCGCGATGGTCTTCTCCAGCGCCCGCAGGATGATGTCGGCAGCCTCCGTCCACCCGAGATACCGGAACATCATCTCGCCGCTCAGTATCACCGATCCGGGGTTCACCTTGTCCAGTCCGGCGTATTTCGGCGCCGTGCCGTGTGTTGCCTCGAACACCGCATACCCGTTTTCGTAGTTGATGTTTCCCCCGGGAGCGATGCCGATCCCGCCGACCTGGGCGGCGAGCGCATCCGAGATGTAGTCACCGTTCAGGTTGAGCGTGGCGATCACGTCGTACTCCGCGGGACGCGTCAGAATCTGCTGGAGAAAAGCGTCGGCGATGACATCCTTGATGAGCACCTTCCCCTCCGGGGCATTCCCCCCGCAATCCTCCCAGGAGACGACGGAATCCGGGAACTCGCGCTTCGCCAGTTCGTATCCCCAGTCCCGGAACGCCCCTTCCGTGAACTTCATGATGTTTCCTTTGTGCACCATCGTCACCGACCGCCGCTTGTTGTCGACCGCATAGCGGATCGCGGCCCGCACGAGGCGCTCAGTCCCTTCCTGTGACACCGGCTTGATGCCGATCGACGAGGTTTCCGGGAACCGTATTTTCTTCACTCCCATCTCCTCCCGGAGGAAACGGATCACTTTCGACGCTTCAGGCGTCCCCGCCTTCCATTCGATCCCGGCGTAGATGTCTTCCGTGTTTTCCCTGAATATGACCATGTCGATGAGCTCGGGGTGCCTGACGGGGGAGGGGACTCCGGGGAAAAAGTGCACGGGGCGCAGGCACACGTACAGGTCCAGGAGCTGGCGGAGCGTGACATTGATGGACCGGATCCCGCCGCCGACGGGGGTTGTCAGCGGGCCTTTGATCGCGACGATGTACTCCCTGATTGCCTCGAGCGTATCGTCGTGCAGCCAGGTGTTCGGACCGTACACTTCATTGGCCTTCTCCCCGGCGAAGACCTCGAACCACACAACCTTCCTGCGCGTGCCGTAGGCCCGGGCGACGGCCGCGTCGAAGACGATCTGTGACGCACGCCAGATATCGGGACCTGTCCCGTCCCCCTCGATGAACGGGATGACCGGGTGATCGGGGACGGTCAGCGTCGTCCCCTTCCGGACGATCTTTTCTCCGGTGGCGGGGGGGATGAGCTTCACGTAAGCGGGCATGGCATGTTCCTCCGGGATCTAAGGGGACGGTATGTGTTGGCGGATCCGGCGGGCGAAGTCGGCCATCGTGCCGGCGGAGTATGACTTGAGTTTCAGCACGAAGTGGATATCGTCGTCCGCATAGCGCGGTGTGACGTGCATGTGGAAATGGAAAACGGACTGTCCGGCGATCCGCCCGTTGTTTGAAAAAATATTGAAGCCGTCGAGCCGGAGGGTCCCGACAAGCGCCCTGGCGACGATCTGTGTTACCCGGAGTACTTCGTGCAGGTCCTCCACGGGGACGGAGAGGAAATCCGTGCAATGGGCCTTCGGTATCACGAGCGCATGGCCGTGGTGGATCGGGTTGATGTCGAGTATGGAGATCACCCTCTCGCTCTCGAAGAGTATCTCAGCCGGGAGCGCATGACTGATAATCTTGCAGAAGGTGCAGTCCATCGAGTATCCTTGCCGTCCGGGAGGTGTGTGGCGGGGCGCGTAGAAGAAAAAGAATAAGAAAAAAGGCCCCGAAAATCAAGATTGTTGCATTTTTGGGGGTTGTTTGCTATATTTCATCGTTAAACACTTCATTGCCACCCCCATTCCCAGGAGTCATCATGAAACGTTTTCTCCCCGGAGCAGTGCTCCTTATTGCGGCGGTCTACCTCTCCTCGACAGGTTTCCAGTGCGGTTCCGCCGAAACCACAAGTGCGAAATTGTACATGCAGCAGAAACAGTGGCAGAAAGCCGAAGAGAGCCTCCTGAAGCAGGTCGCCAGGAACGACAAGGACGAGGACGCCTGGTTTCTCCTTGGCGCAGTCCGCCTGGAGACGAAAAACTACCAGGGGATGAACGAGGCATACACGCGCGCGCTCGCCATCTCGGACGCCCATAAGAACGAAATCATGCGGAACAGGCTCGCGCTCTGGGGGAGCCAGTATAACGAAGGGGTAAATTACTACAACCGCGGTCACGACACCGCCGCCTACTATGACAGTGCGCTTGTCCGCTTCAACATGGCGATGGCCCTCGAGCCCGACAGCTCCACGACATACTACGTTGCGGCCCTTGCCAACTATGCGAAGCAGGACTACGAGGGATCCCGCAGGAACCTGGAAACGGCGCTGAAAAAGAACCCGGACTTCTTCGATGCGGCGCGTTTCCTGGGGCAGCTCCAGTACGTGTTCGCCCAGAAGAGTCTCGACGCGAAGGACACGGCGGCGGCCGTGGCCGACTACGTGAAGGCCGCGGAATCGTTCAAGAAGTCGTTCGACCTCCAGCCGAACAACGCGGACAATATCGCAAGCCTGATCGACGCGTACGAGCGTTCGCACCAGTCGGAGAAGGCCGAAGCCATCACCCGCGATGCCGTGACGCGGGACCCGAAAAACAAGATGTTCCGCTATGCCTTCGGCGTATTTCTCCTGAAGAAAGAGGACTACCCGGGCGCGATCGACCAGTTCACGAAGACGCTCGAGATCGACCCGAACTATTCCGACGCGTCCTACAACATGGGAGTTGCCTACCTCAACTGGGGCGTCTCAATCAAGGCTGCAGGGGACAAGGCGGCGGAATCACAGAAGAAGGGCTCGAAACCCATCAAGGAAGACACCTCCTACAAGGAAAAGTTCAAACTGGCGCTCCCGTACCTGGAAAAGGGCGTGGAGATCCGTCCGGATGACGCGGCGCTCTGGACACAACTCGCCCGCCTGTACGCCATATTGAACATGCCGGACAAATCCAGGGCTGCCTTCGAGAAGGCGGACAAACTGATGAAGGGGAAGTAGAAACGCGTTTGCGCGACAGCCCCGCCACCGCGGCGGGGCTTTTTTTTGATACGGCGATCGACAGGGCAGTGTAAAGGAGAACGGTATGTCGGACCAGCAGCAGGGACAGCAGATCAACATCG
>DASVIU010000393.1:0-21330 GCA_036386275.1 Bacteroidota bacterium
GGGTAGTGCCACTGCGCGAACGGCATGGCCCCGGAATCGAACCAGACGTCGATAAGCTCCGGTACCCTCCGCATCGCGCCCCCGCAGGAGCAGTCGAACGTGACGGCATCCACGAACGGTTTGTGGAGGTCGAGCGGCTCCTTCGCCCCCCCCCCCTCCCTGTATTCGTCGACGCTCCCGACGCATTTCAGCGCGCCACACTTCTCGCACACCCAGATGGGGAGTGGTGTCCCCCAGAAACGGTCGCGGGAGAGGGCCCAGTCCTTGTTCTCCTCGAGCCAGTTGCCGAACCGCCCCTCGCCGATTTCGGGGGGAACCCAGGTGATCTGCCTGTTCAGCTCGATCATCCGCTTCGCGTATTTCGTCGTGCTGATGTACCATGAATCGCGCGCATAGTACAGGAGCGGTGTCTTGCAGCGCCAGCAGTGAGGGTAACTGTGCGTGATCGTTTCTTTTCTGTAGAGGATGTGCCGCTCTTTCAGGACCCGGATGATGTCCAGGTCGGCGTCCTTGACGAACTTCCCCGCAAAGTCCGGCACGTCGGGCCCGAATTCCCCGCTCCGGTTGACGGGGTGGATCGTCGGGAGGCCGTATTTCTTGGACGCTTGGTAGTCGTCTTCTCCGTACGCCGGGGCCATGTGGACGATGCCGGTCCCGTCATCGGTGGTGACGAATCCGGCTTCGATGACGTAGAACGCTTTCTCCCGCACCGGATGGTAGTTGAAGATCCGGTCGTACTCCATCCCGGCGAGTGACTTCCCGGGAAATTTCTCCAGCACCGTGTATTCCCCCTCGAGCACGCCGAGACGCGCTTCGGCAAGTATGAGGTTCTCCCCCTTGTGCGAGACCTTGACGTAGGTGACGTCCGGCGCAACGGCGAGCGCGACGTTGGCGATCAGTGTCCAGGGGGTGGTTGTCCAGACAAGGAATGACGTGTCCGGGGAACCTTTGAGCTTCATCCGTACGTAGACGCTCGGATCCTTGACGTCGTCGTATCCCAGGGACACTTCGTGCGAGGAGAGCGGTGTCTCGCAGCGAGGGCAGTACGGCTGGATCTTGTACCCCTTGTAGATCATCCCGCCGTCGAAGTACCTCTTCAGCGCCCACCAGACCGATTCGATGTAATTGTTCGACAGCGTGATGTACGGATCGGTCATGTCGACCCAGTACCCCATCTCCTCTGTCATCTTCTCCCAGTCGGCCTTGTACTTCCAGACCGACTCCTGGCATTTCCTGTTGAACTCCGCCACGCCGTAGCGGACGATGTCCTCCTTGTGCTTGAAGCCGAGCTGTTTCTCCACTTCGATTTCCACCGGGAGTCCATGCGTGTCCCACCCCGCCTTCCGGTGCACCTGGAACCCCTTCATGGTTTTGTACCGGCAGACGAGATCTTTGAGCGTGCGCGCCATGACGTGGTGAATACCGGGGCGGCCGTTTGCCGTTGGGGGGCCCTCGTAAAACGTGAACCCGGGGCGTCCCTCGCGCGTCGCGATGCTCTTCGCGAATATACCCCGCTCTTTCCAGAAAGCGAGGATCTCCTTCTCGATTGCCGGGTACGAAAGCCTGTCTGTCAGTTCTTTGAACATTGTTCGCGTGTTGATGGCACAACTCAGAGCCGTTCGACGACGGCCTTCATGATCGCGGTCAGCCGCGGCTCAGCGCCGTTGGCAACGGCGATGATTTCTTCCACCTTCGCAGGCTGGAGCGAATCGGGGAAGCACTCGTCGGTGATGATCGAGAACCCGAGCACCTTCACCCCCATGTGGTTCGCCACGATGTCTTCCGGCACGGTCGACATCCCCACCGCATCGGCGCCGATGAGCCTGAGGAACCGGTATTCCGCACGGGTCTCCAGATTTGGGCCCTGGACGGCGACAAACACTCCCCGCTCAACCCGGATCTTCAGATCGAGCGCGACCTGCTCTGCAAGCGCGATCAGAGGCCTGCTGTAAGGCTCCGACATGTCCGGGAACCGGGGCCCGAGCGTGTCGTCGTTGGGCCCGATCAGCGGGTTGTCCCCCAGCAGGTTGATGTGGTCGGTGATGACCATGATGCTGCCGCGCGAGAACTGCGGGTTCATCCCCCCCGCCGCATTGGAAATCAGGAGCGTCCTGACTCCCAGGAAATTCATCACGCGGACCGGAAATGTCACCTGCTCCATTGTGTAGCCTTCATAGTAATGAAGGCGACCCTGCATGGCGACGACCTTCTTCCCGCCGAGCGTACCGAATATCAGCTTGCCACGGTGGGATTCGACAGTGGAGAGGGGGAAGTGGGGGATCTCCCCGTAGTCGATGACCGCCTCCGGAACGATTTCGCGGGCCAGCGCCCCCAGTCCCGTGCCGAGTATGATGCCGATCCCGGGTGCGAGAGGGGTCTTCGTCCGGATGAACCTGACCGCCTCATCAATGCGCTTGCGAAGCTCTGTCATTGTCGATGTTTTTGAGTATGGTCTCGACCTCAACCGATTCTTTTCCCGTTCCGAGTGAGGAGCCGACCCCCAGGTCCTCCGCACCCCCCATGTCCAGCGTCTTGAGCAGGTCCAGTTCCGAGCTGAGTAACACACGGAGCCTCCCGATGAGAGATTCCTTCCGCGTGTTCAGCCGATAGAGCTCCCCGTTGAGCTTTGCAAGGTCGGCGTTGGCCTGTTCAACAATTTTCGCCCCGCGGGATTCCGCTTCCCGGAGTATGGTCTCTGCTTCCCGGCGGGCGGATTCGTATGTCCGTCCGGTGGCTTCCTGTGCCTGCAGGAGAGTCTGCTGGAGCGTTTTTTCGATCTGACGGTAGTCTTTGAGCTGCGTTTCGAGCTCGATGATCCGCTCGCGGGACTCTTTTTGCTGCTTCAACGCCTCTTCCAGGTCCGAGGCAACCATATCGAGGAACGTGTCAACTTCGACGGGGTCGTACCCCCGCATGATCCTCTTGAATTCCTGCTTACGGATATCGAGCGGTGTGAGCTTCATGGAGTCCCTCCGCTAGTGATCAGCCCTTGCTCTCGGTCCAAAAATAGCGGTCCCGATCCTGACAAGTGTCGCCCCCTCGTCGATGGCAATTTCAAAATCCCCCGTCATTCCCATTGACAGATGGCGCATTGTGACATTGCCCTGCGCGAGAGATCCAATCTCGTCTTTCAATTCGCGCAGCCGGCGAAACATGGGACGGGACCCTTCCGGGTCGGGGAGGAAGGGGCCGATCGTCATGAGTCCCCCAAGAGAGATATTGTCGCAGGAGGCGAGGCTCTTGACGAGCGCGGTAACATCTCCGGGCGCGACCCCGAATTTTGTGCTTTCCCCGGTCGTGTTGACCTCGAGCAGGCACTCGATGACCCTTCCCGACTTCGCCGCGCGACGGTCGATCTCAATTGCGAGAGCCGTCGAGTCGACCGCATGGATCATGTGGATCCAGTCGGCGACGTTTTTGACCTTATTGGACTGCAGGTGGCCGATGAAGTGCCATCGGACATCCGACCCGGAGAGATCCCGACGCTTCGACAGAAGCTCCTGAACGTAATTCTCCCCGACGTCCGCCACCCCGGCCTCGACGGCCTCACGCACTGCGGATGAGGGAAATGTCTTCCCTACCGCAAGGAGTGTGACCTCGGAAGACGACCGTCCAGCCCGTGCGCATGCCCGGGAGATCTTCTCCCGGATCGAGTTGATATTGTCAGAAATCATTCAAAATCAAGACTTTAATATAACCCATTGAGATCTGAAAATCAACGAAGACGGGAGCGTTCCTTGACTTACCCCTGTTTTTTGATTTACTTGATGAAGCCGGTTTGCAAGGAAGAATGCATGAGTATCCTCGATTTCGGTAGTTTTGACGACGACCCCGAAGACGATCAGGGACGGCGGGAGCGCTTTGAGGACGAACTGAAGAAGTACAGGGACTCCCTCAAAGACGGCTCTTCCGGGATCACAAACGCCGAGGCACTCGAGGAGATCGTCAACTACTACTTCGACAACGAAAAATACGAGGACGCTCTTCACTTTGTGAACCAGCTCCTCGCGATCGTCCCGTACAGCGCCGATTTCTGGCACAGGAAGGGGCTTATACTCGCCAACCTGTACAAGTACGAGGATGCCCTGGATGCGTACGACCGGGCGCTCAGCCTGAACCCGGTGGATCCGGAGGTCCTCGTCAACAAGGGGATTACGCTCGACGACCTGGGACGCTTCGAGGAGGCGATAGCAAGCTTCAACAGGGCGCTGGAGATCGACCCCGCACAGGAGGAAGCGCTCTTCAACAAGGGGATCTCGCTCGAAAAGACGGGGCAGTACGAGGAAGGGGCGCAGCTCTTCAAGTTCATTCTGGACGGCAACCCGGACCACAGGGATGCCTGGTATGAAATGGGCTACTGCTTCGACTACCTCGATAAGCCCGCTGAATCCCTTCGTTGCTACGACGAGCATCTGAACCGGGACCCGTATAACTATAACGCATGGTACAACCGGGGCATCGTGCTGAACCGTATGATGCGTTACAACCTCGCCATCGAGAGTTACGACACCGCGCTGGCAATCCATGAAAAATTCCCTTCTGCGTGGTACAATAAAGGGAACGCTTTTGCCAACCTTGGCAGGCTGCAGGATGCGATCGCCTGCTACCGCCAGACGCTCCAGCAGGACGATAAGGACGTTCCGGCCTGGCACAACCTGGGGAACGCGTACGAGGAGCTGGCGGAATTCGAGGACGCGATCAAGTGCTTTTCTCAGGCGATCAAAAACGAACCGGCGCATTACGAGTCATATTTCGGCCGGGGGAGCTGCCACGACGCTCTGGAACAATGGAGGAAGGCGCTGGCGGACTACAACAAGGCGCTGGGGCTCTGCAAGGACTACCCGGAGCTCTGGTATGCAAAGGCGGACCTCCTGTACAACATGGGGAGGCCCCGCGAGTCCCTGCTGAGCTACCGCATGGTGACAAAACTCGAGCCGAAGAACTACGAAGCGTGGCTCGACTACGGGGAGACGCTCTTCGAGCTGGGATACCTGAAGCAGGCACTGAAGTCGTTCGACCGTTCCGTCGAAGCCAACCCGTATGCCGCCGAGGCCTTTTACAGCCGGGCAAAGGTGCTCCTGGTCATGAACCGCCTGTACGAAGCAGTGGAATCGCTGAAGAACTCGTTCCGGCTCGATCCCGAAAAGCGGAAGCAATTCGAAGAGGAGTTCCCGGGGGTCCGCTCGATCAAGGAGTTCAAGAACCTTCTCCGGAGGTGAACGCCGGCTTCCGGAGGTACATGCCGACCTTGTTCTGAGTCATGGACGAGGTTTTTTTTTGAAGTCACGTGAGGAGGGGCGATGCTGTCTGAAGCGCTTGAAGTGAAATACGAGCGGCTCGTGGGAATCCTGCGTTCCATGGAAAGCGTGGCCATCGGGTACTCGGGGGGTGTGGACAGCACGCTCCTCCTGAAAGTGGCTGTGGAGACACTGGGCGCGCGCGCGGTCGCCATGATCGGAAGGTCGGAGACGTATCCGACCCGCGAGTTCGAAGAGGCGGTACAGGTCGCCTCGGCAATCGGAGCCCGCTCCATCGTCGTGCGGACGGAGGAAACGGATGACCTGAAATTCCGTGAAAATCCCGCCGACCGGTGTTACTATTGCAAGACGGAACTTTTCGGGAAGCTCGGTGCGATCGCCGAACGGGAAGGCCTCCGCTGGATCGCCGACGGGACGATCACTGACGACGTCGGTGATTTCCGTCCGGGGATGAGGGCGAAGGCCGAGAAGGAGGTGCGCTCCCCCCTGCTCGAAGCGGAGCTTGGAAAAGCGGAGGTCCGCGAGATTTCGAAGCACCTCGGCCTGCCGACCTGGGACAAACCTTCGTTCGCCTGCCTCTCCTCCCGTTTTCCCTACGGCACGGCGATCACACGGGAGAACCTCGCAAGAGTCGACCGGGCGGAAACGTTTCTCCGCGACCACGGCTTCCGCGCATTCCGCGTTCGCTTCCACGATGCGAGCACCGCGCGCATCGAGGTGAACCCGTCGGAGCTGCACAGGCTGCTGGACGACGGCCTGCGCGGGGAGATCGTCGGGGTGATGAAGAACCTGGGCTTTACCTATGTGACGCTGGACCTGCAGGGATACCGGACCGGATCGATGAACGAGGTGCTGAGCGAGGAGACGCGGTCCCGGTATTCCACCGGCCCGGATGAGCGCACGGCATGAGCGCAACGCCGGTGGCCTACCGAAAATTCGATTCCGAGGTGGCCGTGCGGCCCGATGACATCGACATGAACAACCACGTCCACACGTCGCGGTACCTGGACTACGTGCTGTATGCCAGGTTCGATCAGATGAACAGGTGCTACGGCATGCCCATGGAGAAATTCACCGAGAACGGGTGGGGGTGGTATGTGAAGTCATGCCGGATCGAGTTCAAGCGGCAGCTCCTGATGGGAGAAAACGTGATCGTCCGTACCTGGCTGGACTCCTTCGAGGGGAGCGACGCGCTCGTGCGATTCCAGATATTCCGGAAGTCCACGATGAAGATCGCCGCCGAGGGGTCCATCGTCAATACCATGATCAACACCGCCTCCGGCAGGGCGATCCCGATCCCCGCATGGGTGATCACACAGTACACGCAGTTCAGAGAACAGGAGTCCCCGTGAACAAGCGAATGAACAAGCATCTTCTCTCCCCCCTGATCATCCTCCTCCTGCTCGCTGCTGCGGGGTGCACACAGGGACACGACGGCATGATCGCGTTCCAGTCAAACCGGGACGGTAATTTCGAGATCTACACAATGGACGCCGGAGGAGCGGATCAGCGGAGGCTGACGGAGAATCCCTCCAACGACATCGCACCTGCATGGTCACCCGATGGCTCCCGTATCGCGTTCGCTTCGGACAGGGACGGGACATGGGACATCTACACGATGCGGGCGGACGGCACCGACCTGAAACAACTGACAAAGGGGGCGGGAACCAACACCACTCCCTCCTGGACCCGGGGGGGAGACAAGTTACTCTTCATCTCGACACGGGATGCGATCTACGGCGACGTCTACAGGATGAACGCCGACGGAAGCGGCACGGAACGGCTGACCGCCGATTCGCTTGTCAAGGACTCCCCCCTCCTTGCCCCGGACGGGCGCGCGGTGATTGTCACGCTGAACAACAAGGGGCGGTTTGCGATCGCCTCGATCGCGCTCTCCGGCAAGACGGTGACACCGCTGACGTCGGGGAGCCATAATGACTTTACGCCGGTGCTTTCCGACGGAGGGGGGGAGATCATGTTCGTGTCCGACCGGGACGGGAGCCTGCAGGTGTATTCGATGACACTCACCGGCGGGAATCAGACGAGGCTCACAACCGACGGCGTGGATGAGCGGACCCCTTCTTACACGGCAACTCCCGGCGCCATACTCGTCGCGAAAAAAGGGGGGATCTACCAGATCACGCTCTCCACAAAGAAGGAATCCGTGCTTTCATTCAAAGGGGATTATGCCCCTGCCTGGCATACCCGCTGACCCGCACCGGAACTGACTGACAGGAACGCGAATGACCTTCTACCAGAAGCTGCGCAGGATCCAGAAGAAGAATGACAGCCTCCTGTGCATAGGTCTGGACACCGATATCGACATGATCCCCGAGTTTCTCTTCGAATGGGGGGATCCGATCTACGAGTTCAATCGCCGGATTATCGATGCCACGAAGGACCTCGTGTGCGCCTACAAGATCAACCTCGCGTTTTACGAAGTGACGGGGGAGCACGGCTGGTATACGGTGCACCAGACTCTCGCCCGGATCCCCGAGGAGATCGTGACGATCGGGGACGGGAAGCGGGGAGATATCGGGAATTCGTCCGAGCGCTATGCAAAGCTTTTCGTGGACGACTACGAGTTCGCGGCGTCCACGGTCAACCCGTATATGGGCGAAGATTCCGTGGCTCCGTTCCTGAAGGACCGCCGACAGGGAGCGTTCGTCCTGGCCCTCACGTCGAATCCGGGTGCGCGCGATTTCCAGTACCTCCCCGTCCGGGGGAAGCCTCTGTACGAGCACGTGATCGCCAGGGCCAGGAAATGGAATATCCGGAATAACTGCGGGCTTGTCGTCGCCGCAACCCGGCCGAAAGAACTGCGCCGCATACGCTCGCTCGTTCCAGATATGCCGCTGCTGATTCCCGGGGTGGGTGCCCAGGGGGGGAATGTGCGCTCGGCGGTCAGGTACGGCTGCGCCTCCGACGGAACGATGGCAATCATCAATGCGAGCAGGAGCATCATCTACGCCTCGCGTAAGGAGGATTTCGCCCGCGCGGCGCGGGCAGCCGCACTGGCACTCCGGGAGGAGATGAACGTGTATCGCCGCAGGTATTTTGCCGGGTAGGGCACCGGCCTTTTCGACCAACCAACCCATCCCGGGGGATGGCATGAGGGCAGCGCATGGCAGTCCCCCGCATCCCCGAGCGGTTCCTCCGCTATGTCTGGCAGAATCAGGTTTTCTCTTCTTCTCCCCTCCGCACTACGGAGGGTGCCCGGGTCGTAGTCCGATTCCCCGGGTCCATGAACCCGGACGGCGGACCTGATTTCACCAACGCGTCGATTCGGATCGGGCACGTCCTCTACCGGGGGGATGTGGAGCTTCATATACGTGCGAGTTCATGGCGGGCTCACGGACACTGTGCCGATCCGCACTACAACCGGGTGATACTCCACGTCGTGCTTCTCCCCGGGAGAAGATCGTCGCCGCCGCGAACCGCCGCGGGGCGCTCTGTTCCCCTTCTTGTCCTCTCCCCGTTCCTCGATCCCCAGCTCTACGCCCGGTGGGTGAATGAGTTCCGGAATGAAACGGTCCTTCCGGTTCAGTGCCGGAGGAGGAAGGGCGTCATCCCCTTCGATCTGCTCAGTCGGAGGTTACACGCGCTCGGGCGCAAACGGATCGAGAGGAGGGTGCGCGCTCTCGGGAATCGACTCCTCTGGCTTATTGAGGAAAGCGAGGCGGGGCCATGGGACCCGGACACGAATGAGGAAGACATCCATAGCGCACCGTGGGAACAACTCCTCTATGAATGTCTTCTGGAAGGGATGGGCTATGCAAGGAACCGCTTGCCATTTCTGGCTCTCGCGCGGTCGGTTCCTCTCACCCTGCTGAAGGCCCGCCGCCTCGGTGACGCACGGACGATGCAGGCCCTCCTGTTCGGGGCGGCCGGCCTTCTTCCCCCGATGCGCACACTCCGGGAGAAGGAAAGCCGGGCCTACGTCCGGGCGCTGCGGAGGAGGTGGCGGGTGCTCCGCCCCGGCCTGAGGGTTCCCCTCCTGCATGAGGGGGACTGGATGTTCTTCCGTCTGCACCCCGTGAATTTCCCGACCGCCCGTCTGGCCGCGTTCTGCTTCCTCCTCCCGTCCCTCTTCACCGGTCACCCGCTGAACCGCTTTCTCGGGATAGTCGCGGAGCGGGGCGTGACGCCGTACGCGCGGCGAAGCGCGCTCGAGTCCATGTTCAGGGTTTCACCGGACAGGTTCTGGTCACGTCACATCCATTTCGGCGGAACGGGGAAGAATGGCGGGATCGCACTGGGGCGTGCGCGGGTGCACGAGCTGATTATGAACGGGATCGTTCCGCTCCTCCTCCTTCACGCCCGGATGCATCAGGAGAGCGCGTTGCGGCGGGAATCGCTCGCACTTCTCCACGCCCTCCCGGCTGCGGGGGAGAACGGAGTGACGCGGCTCGTGAAAGCCGCACTTACAGGATCGGTAGGGGGGAAGACCGGTCTCGGCGGTCCCGTGGAACACCAGGGGCTACTCCATCTGTACCGGGGCTACTGTTCGCGCGGGAGGTGCAGCCGCTGCCCTCTGACAATGGAACGCCGCCGGGGGAAAAAGGACACGCCGGTGCAGAGAAGCCGCGGCGTCAGAATGTCACGCCGATGGTTACCGGCACGTACGTCGAGTTGCTCCCGTCGGTGAAAATCCAGGCGTACTTCGCTTCGACAAAGAGCGCGATGCCGATATTGACGTCCACACCGACACCCACGTCGACCGACGTCTTGCCGCTCTGTGACGACGAAGGGATCGTTGCCCCGGTGAACCCTGTGATGGACGTTGTCACCTGGTCCCGGTTTACCCACGCCAGGCCTATGCCTCCTGTGAGATACGGCGTTATTATGGGAAGCGGGAGGACAGGCATTTTGCCGTTGATTGCCAGGGTGATGATCCCGAGTCCCCCTCCGTCGATGGACATCTGGTTCACGGCGTTCGCGAAGAACGGACGGAACGAGTCGCGGAATTTGTTTTGATCGATCGAATAATGGAGGTAGTCGCCGCTCAGGCGGAAGCTGAAAACCATGAGGTTGGCATCCACGTGCACCCCGCCCCCCCAGCCGGCGCCGTAGGCGCTGCTGATTTGCTGGTTTGTCCCGCTGACGGATGGCCCGGGGAAATTGCTTGTTGTGAAATTGGCATGGACGCCGAATGCGAAGCCCGGACCGAGGGCAAGGGCAGTGGATGAGAGTACGATGAGAAGAGCACCCGCAAGCATGAGCCGTGTCATTGTCGATCCCTTTTGACTGTGAGGTTAGGTTTTCTGCTGCTTCTTCCGTGCCGCAGGGAAGAGTATGTTGTTGAGAATAAGTCTGTAGCCCGGAGAATTCTTGTGGAGCGAGAGGTCGGTCGGCGGGTTCCCCACGGCGTGCTGGTAATCCTCCGGGTCGTGGCCGCCGTAATACGTAAACGTGCCGCGGCCGTAGTTGCCGTGGAGGTATTTCACCCCGTCGGTCCCCTGCTTTTCCGCCAGGATCGTGACGCTCGTCTTGATCAGGTTTTTCCTGAAGCCGGTGGTCTGCCCCATGAACCCCTTGATGACGTTGACGTGGTTTTGCGTCAGCATCGTGGGGACGGGATCGAATTTTGCCGAGAATTCAAAGAGGGTAAAGTAATCGGTCTCCGGATTTTGTACCCCGAGCATATCGCTGGGGGGTTCGTCGATGTCCGAGTATTCGTAGCGCAGGGGATTCTTTTCAACGGTGAATCCCGTGAAGGCAAGGGTTTTCGAAAAGTCGAGCCTCTGCTGGAAGTCCGGGTCGGGCGGATCGCCGTCGTAGATTGCGTCACAGATGTCCGTGTTCTCCGCCGCGAGCGCAATGTCGAATGTGTCGGTGGCCGAACACATGCCAAACATGAATCCTCCCGCGCCGATGTACCGGGCGATTGCGCGCGCCACCGCTTTTTTCAGCTCGGCAACTTTTCTGAAGCCGCGCTTGCGTGCTTCCTGTTCGAGCTGTGCCACCTGAGCCTGGTACCAGGCGGCACCGGCAAATGAAGCATAGAATTTTCCGTACTGTCCGGTGAAGTCCTCGTGGTGAAGATGCAGCCAGTCGTAGTCGGCAAGCTTCCCCTCCAGGACCTCGTCGTCCCAGAGCTTGTCGTACTTGATCTCCGCGTAGTCAAGTGCCAGCGTGACAGCGTCATCCCACGGTTGAAAACCGGGGGGGACGTACACTGCCACACGGGGAGCCTTCTCCAGCCGCACGACGTCCATGTTGTTGTCTTCCCGCTGCACTTCGGCGTAGACACTTGCCGCACCGGCGGCGGACTCCCTGATGAACGCAACCCCCCGCACGAGACACTCGGTGGTAACGAAGTCATGCGCATCCAGCATGAATGATCCCCCGCGGTAGTTCAGCAGCCAGTCGATCTCGAGCCCGCGGGAGAGCGCCATGTAGGCGATCCCGTACGCTTTCAGATGATCGGTCTGTGAGAGATCCATCGGGATGAGGACCTTCTCCTGTGAGAGTACATGCGAGCCCTGAAAGAGCAGAAGGAGCGTGATCGCGAGACGGCGTGCCTGTTTCATCTTCAGAGCGATTCCCCCCTCAGCTGCCTGATCCTCTGCCGCGCACGACCGGCCAGTATGGATTTCGGATGATCGGCAAGGAGTCTTTCGTATGTCGCCTGGGCTCTGGCCGGTTCGTGTGTGCCGTATTGATAGACTTCGGCGAGGTTGAACTCCGCCCTGTCGAGCTCGATGCTGCTCTCCTTGAACTCGGCGAGCAGACGCTCGTAGGAGGCGGCTGCCTCGCGGAACAGCCCGGCGGAGGCCTGCAGGACTCCCACCGCCATGAGCGCGTCGTCGACGAGCGGCGCCTGCGGGTACGACTGGATGACCGAAAGGAGGACGGGAACGGCTTCCGTGTTCTTTCCCTGCCTCGCGAGAAACTCCGCCGCGCTAAATTGTTTGAGTGCTTCGGGGGCGGTTCCGACATTTTCCTGCAGGAACGCCCCGAGGCGGAGAGCGTCGTTGGCATAGTCCGCTTTCAGGTTGACGGCGATCCCCCCCAGTTTCTGCATCGCGGAATCGAAGCGCCCCCCGAAATAATCGATCTCCCCGAGCCGGAAGACCGCTTCATCGTGCGCATCGGGAAGGGCATCGGGAGCCGCGACAACCACCCTGAAGTACCCCGCCGCCTTCGCGGTGTCCCCCCGGGTGATGAGAACCTTCCCCATGATGAGCGTCGCGTCGTTGCGGAGAGAGGGAAGGGCGCCGGCCTCCTCGATGACATGGCGCAGCGAAATCACCGCACCCTCCCGGTCGCCAAACTTCTCGCTCTGGATGAGCCCGATCTGGTACCACGACTTCGCAGAGAATTCCGTGTGCGGGTAGTCCTCGATGATTTTCTGGAAGAGCCTGACCGCACCGCCGTACAGGGGGACCGCCTCTGTGGCCGGTGTGCCCCGCACGGGGGAGGCAAACGTGTCGGCGTCGGCCTGAAGTTCCCCGACCGCCGCGGCATACCCGTATCTGGCATATGGCATCCGGGACGCCGGGAGCGGGGCCCCGATCGCCTCCTGATATGCCCGCGCCGCAACTCCGTACGCCTTCTCTCCGGCTGCACGCACGGCAAACTGGTAGAGTTCGTTGCCATGCGCGCCCGAAAGTGCGTCGATCTTCCGGTACACGTCGAAGGCTTCCTCGAATTTCTTCCCTTCCATTGCGAGCCAGGCGAGCAGCTGGAGGAGTGAGAGATCCTCGCGGTCACCGAGCGCCCCGCGAATGACTTCCGTCGCCGCCGTTCGCGCGTCATCCCTCCCGGTCATCTGTGCCAGCCGGCTCTGGACAAAGGAGAGCTGTGACGGGTTCTTCGAAAGCCAGCGGAGGTACTCCGTCGTCGCTCCGGAGTAGTTCATCGTGGAGGCAAGAAGCTGGGCAAGTTCGAGTGTGAACAGGTCCCCGTCGCCGGTCCCCCTGCGCCCCCGGCGATACACCTCCGCGGCACGGTCGAGGAGTCTGTTCTCGGCGAGCACCGCTGCGACAAGCCGGTACGTCCCGGGGTTCGCCGGACCGGTGGCAATCGCACTGTCCCATTCGGCGGCGGCGTCTTTTTCCCGCCCGGCCCTGTAGAAGACGCTCCCGAGCATCGCATGGAGATTCGGATCAGAGGGGGTGCGGGCAAGACGACTGCGGAGGAGTTCGATGACCTGATCGTACCGTTTCAGCTGCATCCACATCCGCTGCACCGCGTCGAGCAGGACGAAGTTCGCGGAATCTCCCCTGAGCAATCCTTCATACAACCCAGCGGCACGCTCATATTCCCCCGCCTGCTCCAGACCCTGCGCCAGCCGAAACTTTGCATCCCGGTCGGACGTTTGAGAATGTACGCTCCGGCATGCCCCCGGGCCTGTCAGAAGCGCCAGAATTGCCCCGCGGACGAGCAGGCGGCGACCGACGCCGGCACGCCATCGTTTCTTGATAGCCAGATCTCTTTTGCGTACCTTGAAATATTGTATAGAGGGGCCTCCATCACACACGTGACATCTCCGCGCGCTATCTCCATCCTCGGGTCGACGGGCTCGATCGGTCGCAGTTCTCTCGAAGTGATCGCGAGCTTCCCCGGCCGGTTCCGCGTGGCATATCTTTCTGCCAACAGGAATATCGATCTTTTGCGTGAGCAAATCAACAAGTTCCATCCGAAGGGGGTCGTCGTGTCTGACACCGAGCGGGCCGCGAAGCTCCGCTCTGCGGTCGGGAACGGCGTCGAGATCCTCTGCGGGACGGATGGACTGCTGGACGTCGTCAGCCGGGACGATGTGGATATCGTCCTGAGCTCGCTTGTCGGATTTGCGGGACTGAGACCAACGCTCCGCGCCGTGGAGGCGGGAAAGGATGTCGCGCTGGCGAACAAGGAGACGCTTGTCGTCGGGGGGGAGCTCATCATGGCGCTTGTGCGGACCAGGGGCGTGCGTCTCCTTCCCGTCGACAGCGAACACAGCGCGATATTTCAGTGCCTGCAGGGTGAAGATCCCCGCACCATCGAACGTCTCGTTCTGACCGCTTCCGGCGGCCCGTTTCTTCATGTCGCCCGGGAAAAGTTCCCCTCCCTCACCGTCGCCGAAGCCCTCAAACATCCGACATGGCGCATGGGGGACAAGATCACGATCGATTCCGCCACGCTGATGAACAAGGGGCTGGAGGTGATCGAGGCGTACTGGCTGTTCGGGGTCCCTCCGGAAAAGATCGAGGTCGTGATTCACCCCCAGTCGGTGATCCATTCGATGGTGGAGTTTGTTGACGGATCGATGAAGGCCCAGCTCGGTGTTCCGGACATGAAGCTCCCCATCCTCTATGCGCTGGCCTATCCCGACAGGCTGCCGTTCTCCTCCCGGCGCATTGATTTCGGAACGCTCCGGGAGATGACGTTCCATCCGCCCGACATGGAAAAATTCGAGTGCCTGGGACTTGCCTTCCGCGCACTCCGGATGGGGGGGACCGCCCCGGCGGTGCTCAACGCGGCAAACGAGGTGGCAGTCCAGATGTTTCTTGACGGGGATCTCCCGTTTTCCGCCATCCCCTCCGTCATCCGTGATGCGATGAACGCGCACACGCCGCTTCGTGCGTTTTCACTGGCCGACCTCGAACGGGTCGACGCGGAGACCAGACTGCGGGCGCGCAGGATACCGGCCACACTATTTTCCTGACGGGACTTCCATGCAATTTCTGAAAACGGTTCTCGATTTTGTTGTGACGCTGGGCGTGCTCGTGTTCGTTCACGAGTTTGGCCACTTCCTTGCGGCCAAACTGTGCGGGATGAGGGTGGATCGTTTCTCGATCGGTTTTCCTCCCAGGGCATTCGGCAGGAAGTTCGGCGAGACGGATTACTGCGTCTCGTGGCTTCCGATCGGCGGCTATGTGAAGATCGCCGGGATGGTGGATGAGAGCATGGATGTCGAGTTCCTGAACAAACCGGCAGAACCGTGGGAATTCCGCTCCAAACCGATCTGGCAAAGGATGATCGTGCTCTCCGCCGGCGTGATAATGAACCTTCTCCTCGCGCTCGTGATCTTCTGGGCCGTTCATTATTCCACGGGAAGGACGCTGCGCGAGACGACAGAGGTCGGTTACGTCACCGAGGAGAGCGCTGCCGCCCGTTCAGGCTTGAAGGCGGGGGACAGGATCCTCTCCGTCAACGACAGGCCCGTCACCGCCTGGGAACCGATGCTCGACGTTCTTTTTGACAGCCCGACACAGGGGGATGTATCGCTCGCAGTCCGGCGGAGCGGGCGGGACACGGCCCTTATCGTTTCGGGCCGGATCCTTCACGATCCAGGCCGCGCAGGGTTCGGCCTTGTCCCCGCCTATACCGAGATTGTTGTTGGTCCCCCCGAACCGGGGAAGCCGGCGGAACGGCTGGGGCTCAGGGCGCAGGACGTTCTGCTGTCGATCAACGGGATCCCCATACGGGATCTTCAGAAGGTCCTCTCGATCGTCAGACAGAACGCGGGAAAAGAGATTACGATCGAATGGCGGCGGGAAAACGAACGGATGAGCGGGACAACAGTGCCGACACAGGACGGGCATATCGGCATTCCCATCGGCGAAAACTACACAGGACCCCGGACGCATCTCGATTATACGCTCCTCAGGGCGCTCCAGGCCGGCGCAAAGTACATGGTCTATGTCACGGTCAGCTTCGCCGATCAGATGTGGCAGCTCGTGACGGGAAAGGTATCGTTCGCACAGTCGGTGGGGGGGCCGATCAAGATTGCTCAACTCGCGTCCCAGTCATCGGACCTCGGATTGCTGACCTACCTGAGTTTTATGGCCCTGCTCAGCATCAACCTGGCAATCATTAATATTCTCCCCTTCCCCGCGCTCGACGGCGGACACCTGTCGTTTCTGGTATACGAAGCGATTTTCCGCCGGGAGGTGCCGCTGGGCGTCAAGCTCGGCCTGCAAAAAGTCGGAATTGTGGTTCTGCTGGCATTCATGGCTTTCGTTGTGATCAACGACATCGTCCATTTTTGATTGCATTTCTGAATCACGCTACAGGCGCAGAGATGCAATGAATGTCTGCAGAACACCGAAGATCTCTCTCACCGCCCCGGGCGGGGCCGTGCCGTTGACGAGTGCAGTGAGGGCGTAGAGGCGCCCGTCAACTGCAAGCAACACCGTCCTGGTCCTGTCCCCCGATCCGCTGTACTCGACATCGTATGAGACCGCTTCTCTCCCGTTGACGGGGTAGCGCTCGGGCTCCCGCGCGAGCATGCCGGGTTTGCTCGACGTTTCCAGCGCCGCAGTCAGTTTTGCAACCTCCAGAAGTCCTTCTCCCCCCAGATCCGCTTTGTCGACCGCGCGTATGTGCACCTGTCGTACCGTCAGGCTCCCCGCGTAGTCGTCGCGCACGAGAAAAACCGCCCGGTCGACGGAAAGTGTGTCCGGCGTTACGTCAAACCAACCCGCGGGAAGACGGTAGCGAATCGCGCCGTCGCGCGACACCAGGTAGGGGGGGGAAAGGACCGACGCGGCAGCGGGACCCGGGGTCGCGCACCCGCCACAGAACAGCACAACGCACAGGGAGACCCCGAGGGTTGATACGAGGAGAAGTGTTCGCCGCACCGGGCGAAGACAGAAGTCGAGTGTCACGGACACGCCCCGGAAGCCGTTACTCGCCGGATCTCTTGAACTGCCCGGCTTCCAGCGTAAACATGATGGAGATGCGGTGCGTGTTGTCGAGCTGGTCGGCTCCGCCGAATCTGGCAAACGAATAGTCGATGTTCAACTTCGGGAAGTGCACTCCGGCGCCCAGTGTGAGCTGCTTCACGTCGCTGTATCCGGCCCGGAGGGCGATGAGATTCCTGAACCCGTATTCCATCCCGCCATGGAAGTCAAGGCTCACCGGACCGATGTGGGCGGTGGAGGCCGACCGGCGGTTCTCGAAGCGGACGTCAAAGTCGGCGGCCGGCGCGATCCGCCCGCCGAGGAGATCAATGAAATACGCCGACCCGAGCTTCACCGTGGGGGATATTAATTCGTTGCGGCCGGTGTTCCAGGCGACCAGCGTGGTTGTGATGTCCTGCAGGTTGGCGCCGAAGGCGAGATTCTCATACGGGCGGTACCAGAATCCGATATCGAAGCCGATCCCCATGGCACTGTACTCTGCGAGATCGCGGCGGATGAGCTTGACGTTGGCACCGTAGGAAAATGTCTCGGTCTGCCTGTGGGAATACGTGAAGTAGAGTGCCCAGTCGGCGGAATTGAAATAGGTGACGCGCCCGGGGTCAACGCGCGTGAACTGGGCCGGATCATGCGTGATGTTGCCGTTCGCGTCGACACCGGCGTTCCGTGTGTCCGCGATGTCGTCCACCCCGACACGGATGATGCTGAGGCCGAGGCTCGTGCTGGTGCCGACGGGGATCGCCACCGCACCGTAGTCGTTGTTCACAAGGCTGCCGAACTCGGAGTCGTGCATCAGGATGAACTGCGGGTAGTCGATGCGGGAGAGCCCGGCCGGGTTCCAGTACCCGGACGTGACGTCGTTTGCCAGGGCGACGAATGCGCCCCCCATGGCAAGGGCGCGGGCCCCGACGCCGATGGAGATGAATTCGCCCGCGTACTTCGCGATTACTGTCTGTGCCTGTCCGACCGCAACCGGCACCACAGCCGCCAACACACACGCCCACCTGAACGGTCTCATAGGCTTCCTTCTTTTCTAAAAATCCGAAAATCGGCAACGAGAGTCAACCTGGCGGATCTCTCCTTCAGATCGGCTCCGCCCCGAGTTCCCTCTTCATCGCCGCAAGGACCGGGTGATCGTCCCCCTCTGCCCCGGCATCCGGACCCTTTCCAGGGGTTACTTTCGTCCCCCCCTGTGGACCGCCGGGGATTTCAGGTTTTACGCCGAGACGAACGTTGAGTATCTTCTGAAATACGTCGCCGAGGAATTCCTTGCTTTTCAGTATGAGCGACACCTGGAACTCATCCGCCACTCCCAGGCGGACAATTCCCTGCTCAACCCCCAGTAGCAACGCGTTTTCGAGCGCAGGCCAGAGCGATATCTTTCTTGTGCGCACTTCACCCAGGAATTCATTCCACCGGGAAGAAAGCTCTCCCGCGCTTATTCCTGCCTGAGGCTTTGGCGCGGGGGGGGGCTGCGATGCGTGGACGGAGGGGTGCTGCGCCACGGGCGCCGGGGGGTGTTGCGCTATGGACGCGGCGGGGCGGGGCGAAGCCGCCGGCCGTTCACCGCCGGAAGGCGGAGGAATAATCGGCGGATGTCCCCCCTGCCGTCCCAGGAGTTCATCCAGCCGCTCGAGGAGTTCGCCGACATCCTTCGCGCGGGGGAGCGCGATCATCTGGACGACCTCCGCCTCGAGCCTGAAGCGAGGCTGTGTTGTCCAACGGAGCGCGGAGTCGGTCATGGCGACAAGCCGCTGGAGCCGCAGGAGATCGGACACATCGAAGAACTCCGCCTCTGCGGCATAACGCTGGCGATAGACATCGGCGGCTTCAATAAGGAGCGTCGCCCCCGTCGTCTTTGCGACGAGGAGATTGCGGAAGTGCTCCGTCAATCCGGAGAGGAATTCCCGGAGATCATGCCCGCCGGTCATGATATCATCGACGAGGGCGAGCCCTCCCCTCGTGTCGCCGGCCCTGATGAGGTCGGTCATCCGGAAATAGACCTCCTGGTCGACGAGATTCAGCGCTTCGACGATCTTCGCCCGCGTGACGGCGGTACCGCACAGCGCGACGACCTGATCGAAGACGCTCTGGGCATCACGGAGCGAGCCGTCCCCCCTTCGCGCGATGAGATGCAGTGCGTCTTCATCGATGGCCAGTCCCTCCGCGGTCGCGATCGCGCGCAGATTCCCCGCAATTTCTTCGGTCCGGATCCGCCGGAAATCAAACCGCTGGCACCGGGAGAGAATGGTGGCGGGAACTTTGTTGACTTCGGTGGTTGCAAATATGAACAGCACATGGGGGGGAGGCTCTTCGAGCGTCTTGAGGAGCGCGTTGAACGCCTCCTTGGTAAGCATGTGGACTTCGTCGATGATATACACCTTGTACGCGCCCCTTGCGGGCGCGTAGCGGACGGACTCTCGCAGGTTACGGATCTCCTCGACACCGCGGTTGGAGGCACCGTCGATTTCCAGAACGTCGAAGCTGCGCCCCTCGGTGATCTCCCGGCAGCTTTCACACGTGTTGTCGGGATTCTGGTCCACCGGCGCACTGCAGTTCACCGCTTTCGCGAGCAGTCTGGCCGTGGTGGTCTTCCCGACGCCGCGCGGCCCGCCGAAGAGATACGCGTGCGCGATCCGTTTTGTCGCCATGGCGTTCCGCAGGGTCGTGGTAATGTGCCCCTGCCCCGTCACGTCTTCAAACCGCATCGGCCGGTATTTCCGCGCCGTGACGATGTACTCGCTCATAGCCTAGTCGTCCTCTCTACTCTTTGGACCGTGCTCTGCCCCGCACTCTGGATGCCGGCCGGGCGGGCGCGAAGACATGCCGGAGCCCCTCTTCGATCGTGCTTACCGGAATCAGTGTCAGCCCCTCCTTCACTTTCGCAGGGATGTCCGTGAGGTCTTTTTCATTCTCCCGGGGGATCAGAACCCTCCCGATGCCGCTCCTCTGCGCCGCGATCAGTTTTTCGTTGAGTCCGCCGATCGCGAGGACCTCACCCCGGAGCGTGATCTCGCCCGTCATCGCGACATCATTCCGCGCCGGTTTTCCGCTGACGGCGGAATAGATGGCCATGGCCATGGTGATCCCTGCCGACGGCCCGTCCTTGGGAATGGCTCCCTCGGGAAGGTGGATATGGATTTCCTTCCCCTTGGAGAACGTCGCGGGGATACCGAGGCTCTTCGCGTTCGAGCGGAGAAAACTCAACGCCGCCTGGGCGGATTCTTTCATCACGTCGCCGAGCTGACCGGTCAGCGTGAGCTTCTCGGGGCCGTTCATCAGCGCGACGTCGACGTTCAGGAGCTCTCCTCCCACAGACGTCCATGCCAGACCTGTCACCGACCCCACCCTGTGCCCTTTCGCACGCGGCCTGTTCCTATAGCGGGGGACCCCCAGATAGTGCTCGACTTTCTGCGGGTCGACCGTGAACGGGAGAGGCGGTTTCTTGTTTTTCTTCCCCCCTTTTTTCTGCTTTCCCAGAACGATGTCCTTCGCGACTTTCCTGCAGACCGATGCGATCTCCCGTTCGAGGTTGCGTACCCCGGCCTCCCTCGTGTATCCCGTGATAATCGTGTCAATGGCCGAATCGGTGATCCCGATGGCCATCCCCGCAATTCCGTGCTCGGTCAGCTGCCGTGGAATGATGTGCCGGCGCGCGATCTCCCGCTTGTCATGCTGCAAATATCCGGCAAGTTCGATGATTTCCATCCTGTCCTGCAGCGGCAGCGGGATGGCATAACGGACGTTCGCGGTGGTGATAAACATGACGTGCGAGAGGTCGTAGTCAATGTCCAGGTAGTGATCGTTGAACGCAACGTTCTGCTCGGGATCCAGCACCTCGAGCATCGCGGAGGAGGGGTCACCGCGGAAATCCATGCTCATCTTGTCCACTTCGTCCAGGAGCATCACGGGGTTGATCACCCCCGCCCGCTTCATCGACTGTATGATCTTCCCCGGCATGGAGCCGATGTACGTCCTTCGGTGCCCCCGTATCTCCGCTTCGTCCCTCACTCCCCCCAGGGAAATGCGCACCAGCTTTCTGCCGAGCGCGCGCGCGATGGATTTTGCGAGCGAGGTCTTCCCGACCCCCGGGGGACCCACGAAACAGAGGATCTGTCCCTTCATCTCGGCCACCAGATTGAGCACCGCGATGTGCTCCAGGATCCTCTCCTTCGGCTTTTCGAGACCGAAGTGATCTTCGTCGAGGACCTTCTTTACATGGTCGATGCTGAGGTTGTCTTTGGTTTTTTTGTACCAGGGAACGCTGACCATCCAGTCCAGGTAGCTCCGGATGACCGTCGATTCAGGAGAGAGGGGGGGGGCCTTTTTTAGCTTTGCGAATTCTTCGAGCGCTTTCGCCTCGGCCGGCTTGGACAGCCTGGCTTTCCGGATGTCCTCGCGAAGCTTCGCGAGTTCCGGGGATGCCTCTTCGTCGCCCAGTT
>DASVIU010000394.1:0-3509 GCA_036386275.1 Bacteroidota bacterium
TGAACAGGATCGCCGCAATGGGGTACAACATTCTCTGGGTTCTCCCCGTCATGAAAAACAGGGACCCCATCAATAACGGTCCGGGGCCCGGATATAACATCGTGGACTTCTACACAGTCGCGCCGGAGTACGGGACGAACCAGGATATGAAGAATTTCATCGCGCAGGCGCACGCGCTCGGCATGAAGGTGATACTCGATATCACGCCCAACCACACGAGCTCTTCGCATCCATTCGTCCTGGACGCACGCACGTTTGGTCAGGCGTCGCAGTACTGGACATATTACCAGCACCAGGTCATGGGGGGTGGGAATCTGTCGCAGGCAACAACGTCCGACGGTTTCGTCTATTATAACGGGTTCAGTGACGCGCTTCTCAATTACAACTGGGCCGATGTCGACGCCCGGACCTACATGCTCGATGTGTACAGATACTGGGTCCAGGCAATTGGCGCAGACGGGTACCGGTTTGACGTCTACTGGGGTCCCCACGCAAGGGCAAACGGTGGGATCGGCGGAGAAGGAGAAATGGGGCAGCCTGTCCGTGCCGCACTGAAGCACAATCGTCCCGATATAGCCCTGCTGGGGGAGACCGCCGGGACGGGAGTGGGGACAGAGGTGAACTATGCCGACCAGGGAGGGGGGATCGACGAAGCGTATGACTGGAACCTCAAAGGGTATGTTCAGTCAAACATCTGGTCGCTCGATCCCGCCTCGAGGGTAAATAACCTGGACGCGAACCTGAGGAACGGAAGCGTCACACAGGCCATGGGGTATGTTCCCGGGCCAAACTCCTACTTTCTCCGGTTCCTTGAGAATCAGGACGAGGACAGGATCGCCTACGTGTACGCCGCCGGGGCCCCCGATGCGGCCACTGCACGCGCCCGGACGATGCCGGTTTCGACCGCAGTCAACCTCGCTGTCGGTCTCCCGGAGGTGTACGCCGGGCAGGAAGTCGGCCGGGGTCCGGGGATCGCCGACTTTGATGTTCGCCGGAGGGGTGTTCTCAATTTCTCCGACCCGGCAGGTCTGATACTCATGCCTCACTATCAGAAGCTCGCCCAGATCAAGAAACAGTACTCCTGCTTCTCTACGCAGTCGATGTTCCACGTGGAGGCGGACGCACCCGGCGTCTACGCATACACGCGCCCGTTTCAGGGGGCGAACGGGGTCGTCGTGGCAAATGTCGACGGGGCGGTGCATAATGCAAATATCATACTGACGACAGCGGGAGCGCCCGCTCCTCTCCTCGGGTTCTCTGACGGGACACCGTACATCGCGACTGATCTGTACAACGGCAACACGACTCAGCCGGTGGTGTTCACTGGGGGGATTGACACGCTTAAAGTGTCGCTCCCCGCGTACGGGTCCGCAGTATTCGTGATCGACAGTGTCGCCCACACGCTCATTCTCCCCCCTCTTACAGGGGTGGGAGAGAACCGCTCCGGTGCGATTCCCCGCGAATACGGGCTTGCCCAGAACTACCCTAACCCTTTCAATCCGGCGACAACGATCACATACCAGATCCGGTCGGCCGGGATTGTGACGCTCAGGGTGTACGATCTCCTCGGGCGTGAGGTCGCGACGCTCGTCAACGGGTACCAGCCTTCGGGTACATACAAAATGACGTTCGACGCCTCCAGGCTCTCCAGCGGCGTCTATTTCTACCGGCTCCAGGCAGGCACTTTCGTGAACACAAAGAAGATGGTTCTGGCAAAGTGAGGTCCCGCATCAGATCCGATATGGTCAAAAGTGCAGGGACCGGGGGAAAGAGAAGGGTTGCATCTCTGTTCCTGGCGGTCTCCTTCGCTTCTCTCTATGGGGCGGCGCAGCCGGCGCCGAACCCGGGCGACGTCTACCCTCCCTCACCCGGGACAAAGCCTGTATATCTGAACATCATCTGGCACCAGCACCAGCCTCTCTACATCAACCCGGCGACCGATCAGCTTTCCGGCCCCTGGGTCCGGACGCACTCGACCAAAGACTACTACGACATGGCGGCGGGGCTGAAGAGATTCCCGGATATTCATTGCACGATCAACCTCACTTCCACGCTCCTCCTCCAGCTCCAGGAGTATTACCTGGTCCGTCTGGGACCCTTTATCGATCTCCGAACTTCCCGCATGGATGTCCCCGGTTTCCTCTCCCGCTGGCGGGGCAAGACGGATCCATGGATCGACCTCGCGCTCCGGGATGCCTCGACGTTTGACTCGCGCGACAAGGATTACCTATACAGGAACCCGTGGAACGCATTCAGCGTGTCTGATGTCCAGATCGCGAGGTTCCCGGAGTACAGGGCGCTCCGTGAGAGGGTCGCGCCCCGGGGGGGACCTGACGGCCTCTTCTCGACACAGGAGCTGCGCGAGATAAAATTCTGGTTCTACCTCGCGGAGTTCGACCCCGATTTTTTCCTGGGGCCCGTAAAGCTGGCCGACGGCACTGTCTGCGACCTGAGCGATTATGTCACATTCAGGCCCGATTCGACATTCGTGCTGAAAAAAAAGATCACGGAAGAAGACTGCGTCAGGATGGTCGTCGAGGCGTACAGGGTGATGGTGAACATCATACCGGTCCACCGCGCACTCTCGTTCCATGAGGGGACTGCTCAGGTGGAATTGATCACCACCCCGTACGCGCATCCGATACTTCCGCTGATATATGATTCGGACATCGCCCGGATCTGCCAGCCCTCCGATTCACTTCCGGAGCGATTTGCATTCCCCCGGGATGCGGAGGCGCAGGTCGCAAAAGGAGTCGCGATGTTCAAGCAGGTGTTCGGACATTCCCCCGACGGGATGTGGCCCGGTGAGGGGGCCCTTTCCCAGGCGGTGCTCCATGTCTTTGCCGACAACGGTATCCGGTGGAGTGCGAGCGACGTGAAAATACTCACGCGGTCCGATCCCCCGGACCGCCCGAACAACACCGTCTTCAGATTCCCGGCGGGGAGCGGACGCTGGCTCTCGCTGGTCTTCCGCGACACGGACCTTTCGGACAGGATCGGCTTCACCTATCAGAACTACTCGGGGGAGGAGGGGGCGGAGGACTTCGTACGCGCGGTCCTCGAACGGGCCCCCCGGAAGGATCAGAAGGATGTGCTCCTGACTGTGATACTCGACGGCGAGAATGCCTGGGAGAATTACAGGAAAGACATGGACGGGAAACAGTTCCTTGGAGCGCTCTACAGGAAACTGACCGCGCTCCACGGGCAGGGACGCATCATCACGACAACGACAATGGAATACATCGGGGGGAACCCGGCCAGGGGGATCCCCCCGCACCCTGTGACGGATCAGCCGGCGATGAAAAGTCTCTGGCCCGGTTCCTGGATCAATGCCAATTATGACACGTGGATCGGAGAGAAGGAAGAGAACCTCGCATGGAATTATCTGCTCCGTGCCCGGAGGGACTTGTCCCTCTCGGGTCTCAGGCAGCCGGACCCTTCAGCGCCTCCGCCGTCAGAAGGGACAGCCGCCTGGTACGCCTACCGTGCATGGGAAGAGATGTACGCGG
>DASVIU010000395.1:0-1742 GCA_036386275.1 Bacteroidota bacterium
GGTACCGTACTACCTTCACCCCGCGGATAATGTCTACCCTTTTGATGACTCCCCCGGGCGGCTGGATATTCGTCCGCTTCACGATGGGATGTCCATCCCCCTCGGACGATGCGCCGTTGATGTCGTGCACACGCCGGGCCACTCACCGGGGAGCGTGACGTACAGAATCGGAAACGACGCTGCGTTCACCGGCGATTTTCTCTTTGTCACTTCAATCGGGCGTCCCGATATTGCGGACAGGACCGAGGAGTGGTCGGCACTCCTCTGGAAGAGCATACAGTCTGTCAGGAATGAGTGGCCGTCAGACCTTGTGGTCTACCCCGCCCACTACAGTTCAGAGAGCGAGCGGGTGAACGGCGCCGCCGTTTGTGCGAAGTTCGGCGACATTTGTTCCCGGAACCCGTCGTTGCGCATCGCGGATGAGTCCCGGTTCATGAATTGGATCAGGCAGAACGAGGCGAGTGTTCCCGGATCCTACCGGACGATCAAAAGGATCCATGTCGGCCTCCTGACCGCCGGAGAACGGGAATTTGAAGAACTCGAATCCGGAAAAAACGAATGTGCCCTCGGGGGAACTTGATGGTCCGGGACGCAGATGGCGACGACCAGTTTTCTCAACCCGTTGATCGCCGCCGGAGCGATGGTTGTCAGCAGCCTCTCTGTCGTTCTCAATTCCATGCGCCTGCGGGAGCCCAAATCCGTATGATCCGCTCCGCACGTTTCCTCATCCTGCTCGGTCTCTTTCTCGTATTTCCGGAGGCATGCCCGCTCCTGGCACAGGACACGAGTCAGGTCACGATCGATTGGATGTTCGGCGGAGGGGCCGAACGGGTCGCCGCCACGCCGCGAACCCTCTGGGTCTCTGACGGCCGGCTCCTTGTGTATGACACGCTGAACGAAGGCCAGGAAAGCGTCTTCCGTCTGATCGATCCGGCGACACGTCGTGTGAGCCCGGCCCTCGATATGGCACGGTCCCTCCGAAGCCTCAGGGAACTCGCAGGCACGGAGGGGACTCCATCGGTACTCCCCTGGCCTGAAGGGTTTGACGCAGCGGGGCGGAGGGCCGTGTTTCTTTTTGGAGGAGATGTTTTCCTTCTCGATTTTCCCTCGGGCCGGTTCGACCGCATCACACAAACGGAAGAGGAGGAAGTTTCCGCGACCATATCCCCCGACGGACGCCGCCTTGCGTACGTCCGACGCAACGACATTTACGTGTACGATACCGGGGCGAAAACCGAACGTCGCCTGACACGCGACGGAACCGGCACGACGTTGAACGGCAGGTTTTCCTGGGTGTACTGGGAAGAGATTTTCGGCCACCATGATGTCGCGTACTGGTGGTCTCCTGATTCGAAGAAAATAGCGTTCCTGCAGACAGATGAATCGGGCGTGAGCACGATGTCCTTCACGGACTTCGAGCCATACCAGCCCCGTGTTCTGACACAACGCTATCCGAAAGCGGGGGAGAAAACCCCCCTCGTGCGCCTCGGATTTCTGTCGGTTGACGGCGGGGATCCCGTATGGATGAATGTTCCTCGATCCTCATATGAGTATATCACGGGAGTCGACTGGCTCCCCTCAGGTGACAGGGCGGGTGTGCAGACGATGAACCGTGCGCAGACCCGGGTGGAACTCTACATCGTCCGGAGTTCTGATGGGAGAGCCGACCACGTCCTGTCAGAGAGCGATGATGCGTGGCTCCATATGTACAGGCCACTCTTCCTCCGGGGCGGGGATCAGTT
>DASVIU010000396.1:0-2648 GCA_036386275.1 Bacteroidota bacterium
ATCGTCATCACATACGATGACTCTCCGGAGGTCTTTGACATCCTGTTCGTCCGGGGGGATCATGTCGAGGAATATGCCGGTCTCCATCATGATCTCCGGACCCTTCTGAGCGAAGAATCAGTAAAGATGGAGCTGGCGGCATGCGGGATGAGATGCCGGGTCTACCTCTTCTCCGTATCCCAGCAGGGGTTCGACAGGTTCCGGAGGACATTTCACACTGTCCCGAGTGTCAACGTCGTGATCGATCGGCTCTCGAGAAAGCAGCTTTCTTCACTCCTGATCGGGAGCGGGTGCAAAAACGGCATCCTCGAGATCGATCGCCCGTCTCATCCGTTCCCTCTGATTGTCCTTAACCGATTTCACTCGGCAGAGGAATTGCTGAAAGAGGCCTCCCGTTTCAGACAGGGGAGGATGATCGTGTATGACCTGGAGTTGAACACACTGATCCGGCAGCGGCGGGAGAGTATCATCGGGGGTCCCGCGGCCCACGAGGGGGGCCCGGCGGCGGTGAATGCGGTCGAAAGCACCCCCGCGGATCCCGGGGAGGCGGATAGTGAGCCGCGGGAGAACACGGGCCCCGGCGCTTCGTTGCCGGTTGCTCCCCCGGAGGCTTCGAGTGATACAGATCTGGCCGCCGCATTCAGAAGCGCGCTGACGGACTTCCTGAGTGTCGTTGCCGGGCTCCACGGCGGCACGTTGAGGAAAAAAATGGAAGGGATCCTCAACCGGTACTTTCCCCACCCCGGCATATTCAACCCCGCACTCGTGACTCACTTGAATGCAACTTGCGTGCTGGAACTGATTGAAGAATTCGTGAGGCTGGAACGTTTCGACAGGAGGGCCAGGGTCAGAGAACGGGGTCGCGAAATCGTCAAATATCTTTACGACAGCAACCATGAACTTCTGCGAAAGCGCGGCGTTGAGGAAAAAGTGCAGAGTTGCTACCTGCGCCTGGGGGAATGATCCCTCCGGGGGGGAGAGACGAGGATGAAAGCGTCGACACACGTAGGCTTTGCGGGACTTCTATATCTCCTTCTTCTCACGACTGCCGGCGTCGGCCTGACGGCCCTGAACGCCCTCGCGGTAACGGTGGGCTCGGTGTTGCCTGACATCGACACCGGTTCAAGCTTCATCGGGCGTGTGCTTCCTCCCCTGACGCGATTCATAGAGCGGAGATTCGGTCACAGGACAGTGACTCATTCGCTCCCGTTTGCGGCACTGCTGTCCTTGCTCTTTCTCGTCCCGCTCATGGCGGGGATCGATCTGTTTGCCTGCCTGCTCGTCAGTTACGTCTCCCATCCTCTCCTCGACACGTGCACGCCGAATGGCGTGCGTCTCTTCTACCCGTTTTCGGAGGTTCGCTGTGTTTTCCCCTTTGACGGCAACTCTCCGCATCGCTTCAGGGTCGCGACAGGATCGAAGACAGACCGGGCTCTCGGCATTCTGTTCTTCACCGCCTGCCTCCCCGCGTTTTATGTCGCACATCAGGGGTACGAGCGGTTTATCCGCGTCACGCAGCACACGATCGAATCCGCCGTCAGGGACTACGAGGAATACTCCCGTTCCAGTATTGTATTCGCATCGATGGATGCGCACGACCAGCTGAGCGGTGAGCCGCTGAAAGGGAGGTTCCAGGTTGTCGGCGCGCTCAACCCGCATGCGCTGGTCTTCAAAGGAGCGGACGGCCGTCTTCACACCGTCGGCAGGGACTTCGAGTCGGATTATAGTGGGGACAACATCGTCTGTATGAAGGGGGAGCCCGCACGTGCGACGGTCCGGAGTGTCGAAATGAACTCCCGGCTTCTCGGCTCCCTCGACGCGTCCAACGACTCGTCCGCCGAATCGTTCATCTTCGGAGAAGTCGTGACGGCCGGGGACATGCTCATCCCGGGACGGTTCCGGCGCTTCAGCTCCGTCACCGGATCGGGAAAGCGCGTCCGGCTGAACTATGCAAGGGGATGCGACCTGAGGGAGCTCAACCTGGAAAATGTGCTCGCCACCGGCGGGACGGTGACCGTCAAGAGCGTCAGGCGGGAAGGACCCTCCGGCCCTTCGGACGCGGTCCTCCTCCCGCCGTCGGGGGGGACTCTCCTCACGTGTATCGTGACCCCCGGCGAGACAGTCGTTCTCCGTAGGCAGAAGGGGGACACCGTCCGCGCGGGGGAGACACTTGCGCTCAGGACTGTTCCCACGTTCTTCGACGAGCAGAAGTCACTGAACGATCGGAAGCGGGAGAGCACCACGATGAAGGACAGGGCGTCACTCATCGAATTGGACCGCGGGATCGCAGATGCTGCGCTTGCCTCCAGGTCTGATTCCCTGGAGTACGAAAATGCGTGTGAGCTGATCCGGCGGGGTTTCGCCTCTTCTGCCTCCCTCGCCAGGACGGAGCTGAAATGGGACAGGACGAAACGTGCGCTCGGAAAGCTGGTCGCGGCCAGGCGGCTCATCGTCGGGAAAATTGCCCTCGATATCGCCCGGCTCAGGCTTGCGGATGCCGGACTTCGGGCGAAGGCCGGAATCCATGAACTCAAATCGGAATTCCGCGCGGCCTTCGACGGGATACTTCTCGACATCCGTCGGGAGCCGTTCAATGGAAAAGAGAAGATACTCTTTCTCATCAGGAAGCTTCCGTCATAGACGCCGAT
>DASVIU010000397.1:0-12763 GCA_036386275.1 Bacteroidota bacterium
CCACGCCGTCTCTCCGGGCGGTCTTCTCTATAAAGCGATGTCGTGCCATGGTGGTGGAGTTACGACCGGAGGAGGCGTGTACAGGACTCGAACACGCTGTCTACGCGCAAATACTGCATGCAGTTATTGGGGCAGACGGGGGAATAATAGCACGAACAATCGAATGCAGGCTCCAGTATCTCGCCCAGCCCGTAGAGTTCGAACTCATGCCGGTTAAACGTATTGTTGAACAGCACGATCTTTTTCCGGAGGCCGATGGTGATATGCATCGCCATGGTGACCGCTGTGACGACGCAGTCGCAGTGATCCACAAGATTGATGAATTGCCGGAGAGGGAAATTGCCGAAGTAAAGGGCACCACTTGTCTTTGCGATGCGCCTGTTCTTTGCGTGCTCCTGCTCCCCCCCCATGAGGAGGGGGACATGCCCGGCCTTCCTCAGGCGGCGGGCAAGGGAGATCCAGTTCTTCTCAGCCCAGAGGCGCGACGTCCAGCGCCCGCCGCAGCCCGTGTTCAGTCCCACGATCTTCTTCTTGCGGGGCAGCTTCCATGAGTAACCGCCCGCAGCATAGTTGTCGAGAATATATGGTTCACCGGCAAACGTCAGGCCGCATATTTCGAAAATCTCCTGCTGGTAGCTCTTCGTGTTCGCTCGGCTCATGTCGTCAAAGAGCCCGGTAAGGAATTTATGCTCCGCGTCCATGTCGATCGGCGCGGGGACTCCGTTCTTCAGCGTGAATCCTTTCTTCTCTCCCGCTGCCGTCGTGACCGCCAGAGCACACGCCTCGGGATCCTTGTCCAGGTTCACCAGCATGTCGAAATTCGTCGCCTGGAGGATTGCCATGCTCTGCGGGGTGAACGGGAGGACGACATCTGCTGCCGGGGGAACGACATCGGGCGTCAGCGTCAGCCACCAGATCTGTTTGGAGGGATAGCGGTTCCGGAGCGCATGCAGGAGCGGGGTCGTGCGGATAACATCTCCGATTGCCCCCAGTTTGATCAGGAGGATCCGCCCCGTAAGCTTCTCATAGAGATGGCAATCAGATCCGTCCGGTTCGACGCAATGCACCCCGTACTGCTTGTGCGGTTTGCAGGGGACAGTTCCCCTGAACCAGCGGCAGTCGCTCTTCACTGACTGCACTGTTGTGGCTACGCTGCCCATCGCGTCCTACTTAATGAAATCGCGGATCCGGTATTCAGTTTCAGCGGCACGGGTCTTGCTGATCATTTCCCCCAGGAGTCCGATGGAAATGAACTGGATTCCCACGATGATGCAGAGAATACCCCCGAGAAAGAGAGGACGGTTGCCGAGAGATGTGCGTCCGAGATACCATTCGACCGCAAGCCAGCCGTCGATCACCACGCCTGCACTTACGGCGACCAGCCCCCAGAACCCGAACAGGTGGAGCGGGCGGCGGAGGTATCGGGTCGTGAACAACGCAGTCAGCAGATCGAGGAATCCCCGCCAGAATCTCCCGACGCCGTACTTGCTTTTGCCGAATTTCCGTGGCCGGTGCTGAACGACGACCTCTCCGACCTTAAACCCTTCCCAGTGAGCGAGGACTGGAACGTACCGGTGAAGCTCGCCGTACACCTTCACCGTCTTCACGACCTCGCGGCGGTACGCCTTCAGCCCGCAGTTAAAGTCATGGATCCGGATACCCGTCAGGCGCGCGGTCACGAAATTGAAAAACCGGGAGGGGATCGTCTTTGAAATCGGATCCCTTCGTTTCTTCTTCCAGCCCGAGACGAGATCGAGTCCGTCGTCGATCCGCTTCTTCAGCGAAGGTATTTCCGCGGGATCGTCCTGGAGATCTGCATCGAGCGTGACAACGATATTCCCCTGAGCTTTTTCGAATCCAACGGAAAGGGCGGCGGACTTTCCATAGTTCCTGCGAAAACGGACGACCTTGATGTGTTTGTCCATCCGTTTCAGGTCACGAAGGACCTGGAATGACCGGTCGGTGCTCCCGTCGTCGATGAAAAGGAGTTCGTACCGGATGTTCATCCGGCTGAGAGCCGAGCGGAGCTGTTGGTGGAGTTCCTTGAGCGATTCCTCCTCGTTGTAGAGGGGGATAACGACGCTCAGATCGGGCCACTGAGACTGGTTCTCCCGATGCTGCTGGGGGCGTTGGTGCTGAGGGCGCCGTTGCTGGTTCTGTTGCTGCGCGGGTGCCGGAGGAGCCAAAGGTCGTTGCTGGGGCTCCGGAGATTCGGGTGTCTGGTCGGTCATCGGTGTGGGATCCCGGTGGAACTGGCGTGGAACTGAAACTCAATAATATAGTATACTAACCAATTCCGTATAGAAAATCAACGAAACGGTTCGTTGACATTCGGCCCACCGTTCTCCATATTTTTTGTTTATCCGAAACGGCCGGGTTTCCCATGCAACCTGCCAGTTCATTCCCCCCAACACCCCTTATTCGTAGGGCGCCGGACCACGCCCGGCAGGAGGACTGCTTCCCGCAATGGCCTGATCCGGGACGTCCCATCGCGTGAGGAAAGTGCCCCCCGTGCGTCTGGATCCGCGAAAGTCACTTGGACAGAACTTCCTGCGCGATGACAACATCGCGAGGAAGATTGTGGAGGCGATAAACCCGCAGGAGGATGACTGTGTGCTGGAAATCGGTCCTGGCGAGGGAGCGCTCACGCGCCACCTCGCCGGACGGTGCCGCACGCTGACAGTGGTAGACGTGGACGAACGGGTGGTCGTGGCGATGAAAGCCATGTTCTCCGACGGCAGCGTCGAGGTCATCCTCGGAGATTTTCTCACGACGGACCTTCAGGCGTTTGCCGGCACCCATCCCGGCCGTTTCCGGGTCGTCGGAAACATCCCGTACTACATCACCACCCCGATACTCTTTCACGTTCTCGACAACCGGCGCCCGGTGTGTGACCTGACGATCACGGTACAAAAAGAGGTCGGGCGGAGGATGCTTGCCGGACCGGGGACAGGCGACTATGGAATACTCTCGGTCTTCTGCGGTTATTATGCGGAGGTCCAGGCTCTGTTCGAGATCCCGCCAGGCGCTTTTTTCCCGAAACCCGGTGTGACGTCACTTGTCATGCAGCTCAGGATGCGCGGGCGGCCCGTCCACCCTGCACACGACGAGGAGTTTTTCCGGGAGATGGTTCGCTCGACATTCGGCAAACGCCGAAAAACCCTTCGGAACTCCCTCCGGTATTTCACGGTCCCCCGGGGAATCACACTTCCGGAGCTTCCATTGCTGTCGCGGCGTCCCGAGGAACTCTCTGTCCATGAACTTGTGGAGCTGAGCAACACCCTCCTTCAATGCGCGCCGACGCAGAACGCGGAGCCGAAGGGCGTATGAACCTCCGAAGGATTACTTCGCACCTCCACTCTGCCGATGTGGTCATCATCGGCTTTTTTGCCCTCCTCTCCGTTGTCAATATCGTTTTCGCCTCCCGGATCCCGCACTGGTGGCTGATGATTCTCATCAACGCGGCCGTCGTTGCCTCGATATGCGTGCTCGGGTGGGCACGCCACACCACCGGCTCGAAAGTGCTTGCGGTCATTCATGACTGGCACGTCGCGCCAACGGTGTTCTTCACGTTCAAGGAGCTGTACTTCATGATCAAGCCGATCCACCTCGGGAGGGACTATGACGACGTTCTCATCGGGGCCGACCGGTGGCTGTTCGGCGTAGATCCGACGCACTGGCTCATGCAATTGAGCACCCCGTGGCTCACCGAAATTCTGCAGATTGCCTATACGCTTTTCTACGTCCTGTTCCTTTTGATCGGAATCGAGTTGTACAGCAGAAACGACAAAAACCCGTTCCATTTCATGATGTTCACCTGCGTGTACGGTTTCTTCCTTTCATACATCGGGTACTTCTTCCTCCCGGCGGTCGGGCCGCGATTCACGCTTCACGATTTCTCCGCGCTGAACAGGGATCTTCCCGGGGTCTTCCTGACTCCATACCTGCGCGAGTTTGTCAACTTCGGCGGTTCGGTGCCCATGGGGGTGTCGAACGAAACGGCAATTGCCGGGACACAGCGGGATGTGTTTCCAAGCGGTCACACGATGATGACGCTGGTTCTCATGTATCTGAGCCTGCGCTTCAGGATCCGCCTCCGGTGGTTCATCATCGTCACGGGCACCCTGCTCATCATGGCAACGGTCTATGAGCGGTACCACTATGTGGTGGACCTGATCGGCGGTGCCGCGTTCATGATCCTGTGCATTCTTACGGCCCCCCCGCTCTACCGCTTCTGCAAAGACCGCCTTTCGACGATGGAATCACGGTTTCCCGGAGAGTAGTCCGCCGGACAGGACGACCCGGCCGTTGACATTCTTCAGGAAAATGGGTACATTTAAAACCCTTGATGTTTCAATCAGGATCCGCCCCTTCAGAGAGGACCACACAGATGTATGCAGTCGTTCAGATCGCCGGAAGGCAGTATAAAGTAAAACAGAATGACCTGATCCAGGTTCCCACGCTGGATGAGAAAGCAGGCACGAACGTCAAGTTCGACCAGGTGTTGCTGATCGGCAGCGAGAAACAGGTCACGGTAGGTCATCCCCTTGTGAGCGGCGCGAACGTCGAAGCAACGGTTCTCGGGGGCGGGAAGGCAGACAAAGTCATAATATTCAAGAAGAAGAAACGGAAAGGCTACCGTCTGAAACGCGGGCACCGTCAGGCGTACACAGAAGTGAAGATAACGAACATCGCACTATAAGGGCATCGGTCATGGCGCACAAAAAAGGTGTTGGAAGTTCCAGGAACGGACGCGACAGCAACGCACAGCGTCTGGGTGTGAAACGTTTTGGCGGCGAAGCCGTGCCTGCAGGCAGCATCCTGGTCCGCCAGCGGGGCACCCGCTTCTCGCCGGGAGCAAACGTCGGTATCGGCGGCGACGACACTCTGTTTGCGAAGATCGACGGCATCGTGCAGTTCAAGAAATACAGCAAGGCCAAGAAGGTCGTCAGCGTTTACCCGAAGCCGTAGCCGCGCATCTCCCCGCTCTCTTCCATTGATTCAGTTGATCCATCGCGCGGCTTCCTGAAGCCGGCTGCGCTGAACTCCTAATCCGATCCGTCAGGTATCCGGCCGGAGCCCCTACTCGTACCCTCAAATTCGGAGGAACCCACATGAAGATTACCGTCATCGGCGCAGGAAACGTCGGAGCGACAACCGCCCAGCGACTTGTCGACAAACAGCTGGCCAACGAAGTCGTACTCGTGGATGTCATTGAAGGCATACCACAGGGTAAGGCGCTCGACATATACGAGGCGACGCCGGTGGAGAAAACCGACGTCAGGGTGGTGGGCTCGAACGGGTACGACGAGACTGCGAACTCCGACATCGTCGTCATTACCGCGGGCATCGCCCGGAAGCCGGGGATGAGCCGCGATGACCTGATGAACACCAACAGCGGCATCGTCAAAAGCTGCACCGAGTCGGCCGTGGCAAAATCGCCCGGTGCGATCATCATTGTTGTTTCCAATCCGCTCGACGTGATGACATACGTGGCGATGAAGGTAAGCGGTTTCGAGAGGCACCGGGTGATCGGGATGGCGGGGGTTCTCGACGCCGCCCGGTTCCGTTCTTTCATCGCGGCGGAGCTCAACGTGTCGGTCGAGGATGTCAATGCCTTTGTGCTTGGCGGCCACGGTGACTCCATGGTGCCGCTCCCGCGCTACTCGACGGTGGCGGGCATCCCGATCACGGAGCTGCTGAGCCAGGCGACCGTGGACCGTCTTGTGAAACGAACGAGGGACGGCGGGATCGAGATCGTCAACCACCTGAAAACGGGAAGTGCGTACTATGCCCCGTCGTCGTCAACCGTCGCCATGGTCGAATCAATTGTCAGAGACAAGAAAAGGATACTCCCCTGTGCGACGTGGCTGCAGGGTGAATATGGGCTGAGGGACACATTTGTGGGCGTGCCGGTGAAACTCGGGAAGAAGGGAATGGAAGAGATCATACAGATTAAGCTGAATGCGGATGAGCAGGCGGCGCTGGCAAAATCGGCCGAAGACGTCAAGGGCTCGATAGCGAAGCTGAAGATCTGAACAATGTCGTCCGGTGGCCGGAGAGCCTTGCGTTCGCTCCCTCATGCGGGAGCATGCGTCTGTGCTCTCCTTTTTGTTTTCCTCTGGCAGGCGGAAGGGTGCCGCGACAGCGCAACGGGACCCTCCCCCCAATCTCCACAGACGGTCTCCGGACTCGTGTTCGCGCCGGGAGACTCGCTCATCTTTGATGCGTGGGACCTTGATTCGTTCGGCAGCTACATTGTGCCCTCCCACAGGAGCCCGCTCTGGAGAGTCTCTGCGGTGAGCGACAAGTTCGCCGGAGCGGGGAACGTTACATCGATCACAGAATATCCGGACCCGGTAACATTTCCTGCAAAATCAGACACGCTGCACTTTCAATTCCTCCCTTCCGGCGACATCTACCAGTACGGATTCATCGCGGGCGTCGTCGCGCGCAGAGAAGGGGTACATCTTGTCCCGTCATGGGACCGGATCGCCGCGTTATCACTCCCCACGAACGCGACATGGACCGTCGGAACGGTCGATTCGGGCGGGACTGATATACTCCGGGGTACGGTGACGGGGGACCAGGGGTACTTTATTGCGGTGCTGAACGGCGTGCGGACGGTCTTTCACGGTTACGGTGTTTCGCTCTCCTCGCTCGATATCGACTATTCGATTGTTGTCTCGGATGTCCCCCCTGCGGTCCTCCTCGTCCGAGAAGAATCAACCCCGCTTGCGAACGGGTTTCTCAGGTATCTGGCCTCCCTAACAAAGCACTGAAAGTGCCGGCAGAATCACTTATTGGTGTCCAGCCAGAGACGCACAAGCGTGCCCGATTTTCCCGACTCAAATTCCACCTTGTCCATCAGCGTACGCATGAGGAATATCCCCCGGCCGCTTTCGCGGAGCAGGTTTTCCTTCACGAGCGGGTTTCCCACCTTTTCGGGCCTAAACCCCTTCCCCTCGTCATGGATCATGATCAGTATCCAGCCGGGGAGAAGTTCGCACTTCACCTGGACTTTCTTTCCGGGGAGCGACCGGTTCCCGTGTATGATGGCGTTGTTGACGGCTTCCGTCAGCGACACCATCAGCTTGTGAAACTGGATTTCATCGAGGCGCACGGTTTTCCCGATGGTCTTAAGGAATCCCTCGATCTTCCCGATGTTCTTGGGGTTGCTGGAAAGCGTCAACCTGTATACCATTTGCTTTGATGCCACCGGCCCCCCCCTCAAAGATTGACGTAGATAGTCATCGTCATGCTGGCAAGCGATCGAGACACTCCGTCGGGTTCCCGCTGTCTCTCATACCATCCCTGAAATTGGATTCTGGAATGTGGCCCCGGGTCCCAGGAAATGCTGCATGTGGGGCCGACGCTGTTCAAAAACGAATCCACCCGTCTCGCCCCTTCCGCATACGTGTACCGCGTTTGACCGAAATAACGGATCCCAACTGCAAAGAACGTCCGTTCCGCGGGACGCACCCTGCACTGGACGGCGTAAGTCAGCTCCGTGGCCGCGCTTTCCAGCCGTTCCCGGAACTGGCTCCATTCCAGCTGTCCCCGATCGTAGACTTTCCAATATGCAAAAAATTCAAATCCAATGCGGTGCGTCAGATCAACCGATGTTGAATCCAGCCAACCGAGCTGGCGATAGGAAAAGCTCTTGACCGAGGGAAGTTGTTGTTCGAAATCGTACACCGTGTAGTTGGCGAGGACCTCGAACGCGTTCAGGCTGGTGATCCAGGGCACCGGCTTGTAGATCGTCCGGGGAGACAGCCGGAGCACGCGGTTGTAGTTGTTGTTGGCGCTTCGCTCCCTCAGAAGATACACAAGGTGATCGATGGTACCTTCAAGCACCACGCCCAGTTCCAGGGAGCGACTGACCCTGTGCGATGTCGCCAGGGTCAGCGCCACGAGGAGTTCGTCCCTGTCTTCGAGGTTCTGATCGCTCGGCGTGTCGTACCGGAGAATCCCGATCGAGCCCGAAAGCTCGATCCTGTCGGACGGTGAGACCGGCACCTCAACCGCCCCGCTGAGCTGCGTGCGCCGGGCGGTATTGTCGTTGATATGCTCCCGCGTATTGCTCTGGGAAAACAGGCTGTCGATGGACGGCGACGCCGTCCCCGGGACCTGCGCCGAGTGGATTTCCGAGCGCTCGCTGTAGTAGAGTCTCAGCCAGGCGGCAGTCCGTCCCTCCGCAGTCCGGTACACGGACTGCATGTACGTCTCGAAGCGGAATTCGTTGATCCCCGTGTTGAACTGCATGATTTGCGGGGCGGTGGCGTTCCAGTTTCTCAGGCTCTTCTCCAGGCTCCGCCCGTTGATGGATACAAAGAACGTCGACGCCAGCGCAGGGTCGATATCATACTCCAGCTTGTCGGCGATCGTCAGCACCTGTTCGGTTCTGCTCTCGATTGTACTGTCCGCCGGGGCGTAAAACTCGTGACGGTTCCGGTTCACGCCGACATCCAGGCTGTCACGTGCGTAGGGGGAAAAGACCTTCTGCACGCTGAATCGCGCGAAATCTCCCTCGAGCCTCCGGGGGGAGAGGAAATCTTCCCGGTACTGCGCATTTCCGCTCACAATGTATCCGTCGGCCTCGAACCCCGGGACTCGTGCTCCGAGCGCGTACGTCATTCCCCGGTCTCTGATTCCCGCCTGTGTGTCCCACCGGTATCCCGCCATCGGAGTCACGGACATCCAGGAGAACGGAATGAACTCCGCCCCGCCCAGAAGGCTCTCGCTGGAGGCATTGTTCAGACCCGTCCCCTTGTTGTCGGAGTACACGAAGGAAGACCACTGGATCTGAGGCGAAACACCGGCTGCCGGCAGTGCGCGAAGCAGGACAGAAAGATTCTCCTGGCCGCTCTGCAATTTCGGCGGCGCGGGACCGGATCCTCCCTGAAACTCTATCACGTTGGATGCAAATTGTTGAATGATGCCGATATGGATACCCTGCGCGACCGTATCAATCGCCGCGCGTCCCATCCAGTTATACGTATTCAGGTTGCGGTCGAACAGGATGCTTGCGGTGTTCGCCCGTTGCGTACTGTCGGTGGGAATGGAAGGGAAATCTCCCCCGCGATACGTCTCCTGGCCGTGTACGATGCACACCGCGAAAGCCCCGAGGATCAGGACCACTGAGAGCGGGGGGAGCCGTTCCATCGGATCCCTCACACAAGCGACGCTTCATCGCCCGGCGCGGGGATGCCGACATGAAGAAACCCGGACTCCTTCAACCCGCCCCCGAGCTTCTCCGCCTGATCGGGGTCGCCGTGCACGAGAAAAATGCCCTTCATGGTTTCGGGCGGGAAACAGCCGATATAGCGCAAAAGCTCGGTTCCATCAGCATGAGCGCTGAAAGAGTTCAGTACCACGACTTCCGCCCGGAGGGGGTATGGTTCGCCGAAGATGTTGACGACCGGCTCCCTCTGAACAAGCTTCTTCCCGAGCGTGTTCTCCGCCTGGTAGCCGACGATCAGGACCATGTTCCGGGGATCGCCGATGCTGTTGGCGAGATGGTGGGTGATGCGCCCCGCCTCGCACATTCCGGACGCGGCGATGATGATACAGGGGCCCGGCGCGTCATTGAGCCCCTTCGATTGTTCCACACTGGTGATGTAGGTGAGGTGGTCGAATCCGAACGGATCGTTGTCAAGGGGAGAGTTCAACACTGCAAGCGTCTCGTTGTCAAAGCACTCGGGATGACGGCGGAACACTTCGGTAACGTTCACCGAGAGGGGGCTGTCAACGTAGACCGGGATGCGGTCGATTCTCCCCTCCCCGTGCAGTTGATGCAGCATGTACACCACCTCCTGCGTACGGCCGACGCTGAACGCCGGGATGATGATTTTCCCCTTCCGCTCGCTTGCACGCAGGATGGGGCCGAGGAGTTGCTCCTTCATTTCCTGCACGGGCGCGTGGTACCTTCCGCCGTAGGTGCTCTCGCTTATGAGATAGTCGGTGAGGCCCTCCTGTCCGATGAAAACGGGATCGCGGAGAATCGGAAGGTTGGGGCGACCGATGTCGCCGGTAAACGCCAGACGGATGGTGCGGAAGCTCTCGCGGAGTGTCAGTGCCACCGAGGCGGATCCGAGAATGTGACCCGCGTCTTCGAACCGGCAGTCAATCCCCTCCACAACGCCGAACGACGTGCTGTACGATTCTCCCCGGAGAAGGGGGAGGGTGGCATCCACGTCCTCCTGCCCGTACAGCGGAGTGACGGCAGGGAGCCCCCTCCCGCGGTGTCTCTTGTTGATGAATTCCGCATCTTTCTGCTGTATATACCCGCTGTCCCTGAGCATCACCTCGCACAGACTCTTCGTCGCGCCCGTGCAAAAAATCGGTCCCCGGAACCCCTGACGCACAAGCGTCGGGAGATTCCCGCTGTGGTCGATATGGGCGTGGGAGAGCACGACAGCGGAAACATCCGTCGGGTTAAACGGAAACCGGCTGTTCCTCTCGCGTGATTCATCCCGTTTTCCGTGGTACATGCCGCAGTCCAGGAGAATCGTGCGGCCGCCGACGGTAAGCACATGCATGGAACCGGTGACAGTGCGCGCGGCTCCTTGGAATTGGAGGTGCATGGGGACGTTACAGGAGACGGGATGGGATCGACTGAAACAGTGTAGGGAATTGAGATATGAAAATCAACGAAACGTCACCCTCTTCAGCTCATGACGTCCCTGTGCAAAGAGACATCACTGTTCGCCTCCTTCGTGGAGGTGAAAATACTCGCTGATCTGCACTATTAGATCCCTGTCCGTCCCGCGTCCGGGGACAACCCGTGGCTCATGGACTCCGTCCGTGAGAATCATCCCCACCGGATCCTCGATCGATTTCCGGTCAAATGTCCGCGACGTCACCGCGCCGGTCATCACGATGATAATGCGGCTTTCCGTGAATTCTGCGGGGATCGTGGCCCGGCTCAGAAACACGGCGGCTTTCCCGGCATAATAATTGAAGTCGTCCATGACATCGTCGATCTCCAGCCCCTCGCTGCGGGCGATGGAATCGCGCTCGGCGCGGCTCGGCCCGAAGAACACGACACGGGGGCCGTGTACCCGGAGCGGGGCGTCGGCTGTCTGCGCGGAAGCGAATGATGGGGCAAGGAACAGCAGGAGGAAGAGCGCGGGAGCTCCGGGTGCCAGGTGTTCCCGCATCAGCCTAATCTCTCTGATGGGTCGACTCCACATAGTCCAGGGCCGCTTTCACAAAATCCCGGAAGAGAGGATGCGCATTGGTCGCACGCGATTTCAACTCGGGATGAAACTGGCTCGCCACGAACCAGGGATGATCGGCGAGTTCTATCATCTCCACGAGCCCGTTGTCGGGACAGATGCCGCTGAAAATCATCCCGTGGGATGCCAGCGCTGATTTAAAAGAGTCGTTCACCTCATACCTGTGGCGGTGCCTCTCGTGAATCAGTTCGGTTTTGTATGCCTTATGAGCACGTGTCCCTTTCACCAGCTTGCACGGAAACGAACCCAGTCTCATGGTTCCCCCGTACTCCTTCACCTTTTTTTGTTCCAGCATCATGTCGATCACATTCTGATCTGTCTGCCGGAACTCCATGCTGTTGGCGTGGTCGAGCCCGCACATGTTCCGTGCGAACTCGATCACGGCGCACTGGAGGCCGAGGCAGATGCCCAGAAACGGAATCTTGCGGGTCCTGACAAACTGGATGGAGCGAATCTTCCCTTCGATGCCCCGCTCGCCGAAGCCGGGCGCGACGAGCAATCCCGCGATTCCCTGCAGATGCTTCTCCGGGCCCTCGCGTTCGATATCTTCCGCCCTGATCCACCGGAGTTCCACTTCCACGTTGTTGGCCGCACCGGCGTGCACAAAGGCCTCCGCAATGCTCTTGTACGCGTCCTTGTGCTCCGTGTATTTTCCGCAGACGCCGATAGTGATCTTCCCCGCGGGGTTCTTGACCCGTTCCACGAATTTTTTCCAGTCGCGGAGGTTCGGCCGCGGGCACGTGAGATCGAGCTTTTCCAGGACGATTTCGTCGACCTCCTGTTCGGCGAACACAAGCGGAACCTCGTAGATCGTCGGGACATCCCGGCCGTCGATCACGCATTCGGGCTGCACGTTTGTAAAGAGCGCGATCTTCTCCCGGACCTCGTGGGAGAGCGGCCGGTCAGACCGGCAGATCAGCATGTCGGGCTGGATTCCGAGCTCGAGAAGGGACTTCACGCTGTGCTGTGTAGGTTTGGTCTTCGTCTCTCCCGCGGAGGTGATGTAGGGGACAAGCGTCACATGGATCGCCATGGCATTCTTGTTACCGCACCGGAACATAAACTGGCGCATCGCCTCGAGAAACGGAAGACTCTCAATGTCGCCGACGGTCCCTCCCACCTCCGTGATAACGACATCATACTCGCCTGTTTCTCCAAGTGCCTCGAAGCGCCGCTTGATCTCGTCGGTGATATGGGGAATGACCTGCACGGTTGCGCCGAGATAGTCTCCGCGCCGCTCTTTGCTGATCACTTCGTGGTAGATCTGGCCGGTCGTCGAGTTGTTGCGGCGGCTCGTCGTGATATCCAGGAATCGCTCGTAGTGACCGAGGTCGAGGTCAGTCTCCGCGCCGTCGTCCGTGACGTACACCTCTCCGTGCTGGAACGGGTTCATGGTCCCCGGGTCCACGTTCAGGTACGGGTCGAACTTCTGAATCGTCACACGGAGGCCCCGCGATTTGAGGAGCAACCCGATGGAAGCGGACGCGATCCCTTTCCCGAGGGACGACACGACCCCCCCTGTG
>DASVIU010000398.1:0-3023 GCA_036386275.1 Bacteroidota bacterium
TGGGGCGAGCACGTCGACCGCGAGTGCGAGTTTCGGATTCTCGGGATCCCTCTTCATGTAAAAAGCTTTGACCTCCGCCGGGTAGCGGTGCACCATGACGGGGCGGTCGAATTGGGCGGACACGGTCGTCTCGTCCGTGCCTCCGAGATCGTTCCCCCACTGGAATTCGACCCCGTTTTTCCTCAGGATTTCGACGGCCTCGTCATAGGTGATGCGCGGGAAGGGGCGCCGGACATTCTCCAGCATCGCGGTGTTCCGGCCCAGAGTCTCGAGATCGGATCGCCGGTGCGTGAGAACTGACTGGACGATATGCTCGAGGAACGCCTCCGCGAGATCCATGTTGTCGTCAAGATCGTTAAACGCGACCTCCGGCTCCACCATCCAGAATTCTGTCAGATGCCGCCGGGTTTTCGATTTCTCGGCGCGGAACGTCGGACCGAAGACATAGACTTTGCCGAATGCCATGGCGCCCGCTTCGCCGTACAGCTGACCGGATTGCGTAAGGTACGCCTTCCCCAGGTCGAAATAGTCGGTTTCGAAGAGCGTGGATGTCCCTTCGCAGGCCGCGGGGGTGAATATCGGTGCGTCGAAGAGAACGAATCCCCTCGAATCGAAGAATTCCCGGATCGACCTGATCACCTGGTGGCGGATCCTCAGTATCGCGTGTGTCCTGCTGGAACGGAGCCAGAGGTGACGCCGGTCCATCAGGAAATCGATGCCGTGTTCCTTGGGGGTGATGGGATAGTCGTTCGCGACATGTATAATCTGCAGGTCGGTCACGTCCATCTCATAGCCACCCGGGGCGCGTTGCTCCTTCCGGATCCGGCCTGTCAGGGAGAGGGAACTCTCCTGGGTGAGCTGGTCGAACCGGGCGAACACCTCCTCGGGAACGCTCCCCTTCACCATGACGCCCTGAAGGTAGCCGGTGCCGTCGCGCAGCACAGGGAAGCGTATCTTCCCGCTCGAGCGCTTGTTGTACAGCCAGCCCTTGATCGTGACGGTTTCTCCCTCGTGTGCCGGCAGATCTTCGATATAAATACGGTCCATCGTTCAGGCCATCTCGGGTGGGATATGAAGAATATCGGGTAAATATAATAAAGAGAACACACAGGTTCAACAACCGGAGGGGAAGCGGCGGGGGGGGATCTCAGCTCATGGAGAGCATCCGCTGGATCGGTGAGAGCGCACGCTCCATCACCTGCTCGCTGAGAAGGATCTCCGGCGAGCGGTTCTTCATGCATGCGAACAGTTTCTCCATCGTGTTCAGCTTCATGTAGGGGCAATCGTTGCAGGCACAGTTTGCTTCCGGGGGGGCCGGGATGAACTCCTTGTCCGGCGCCGCCTTCTGCATCTGATGCAGTATCCCCGACTCGGTCGCGACGATGAACTGTTTCGCCGGAGAGCTCTGGACGTATTTGAGAAGAGCGCTCGTCGACCCGATGAAACGGGCCCGTTCAAGGACCGGCTCTTCGCATTCGGGATGCGCAATAAGCTCGGCGCCGGGATGGTCCGACTGGAGTTGAACGAGTTTCCTGAGGCTGAATGTCTCGTGTACGATGCATGAGCCGTCCCACAGCAGCATGTCGCGGCCGGTCTTCTTGATCAGGTATCTTCCCAGGTTTCTGTCGGGAGCGAAGAATATTTCCCTGTCCGGCGGGATCTGCCGTATGATTTTTTCCGCATTGCTCGATGTGCAGATGATGTCGCTCGCCGCCTTCACATCCGCCGAGCAGTTGATATATGTAATCGAGACGTGCCGGGGGTGTTCCCGCCGGAAGGCGAGGAACCTGTCGGCGGGGCATCCTTCTGCAAGCGAACATCCCGCGTTCAGATCCGGCAGCAGAACCTGCTTGTGCGGGTTCAGTATTTTCGCGGTCTCGGCCATGAAGTGTACGCCGGCAAACACGATCACTTCGGCGTCGGTCGCCGCGGCGCGGCGGGCAAGTTCCAGGCTGTCCCCGACGAAATCCGCAACATCCTGGATCTCTCCCTCCTGGTAGTAATGAGCCAGTATCACGGCGTGCATCTCCGATTTCAGGCGGAGTATCCCCTCCCTGAAGTCGGTTTCACCAGGATGAGCGTCAGTTGTCATGTGTCAATTCCCCGGCATGCTCCCGGCGGAGCATCTCATTTGCTGTTCTGAGGACAGCATCGAACGGGATTTTCCCGACATTCTGATCCTCTCCCCTGATATAACGATGCCTCTCTCCTGTTGGTGCCCACTCACCGGGATCAGTGGGGCCAAAGAGGGAGAGAACGGGTGTTCCGACTGCCGCTGCGACGTGCATAATGCCGGTGTCGTTGGACACGACAAGATCAGCAAACCGGATTGCGGAAGCAACATCCCTAATTGATTGATTTTTAATAACTTCGAATGGTGTATGTAAAGTGCCGATCATCTCCCTGACGGGCTCATCGTCCATCGGGCCGGAAGTGATGACCGAGGCGGCTGGGACAGACACCGACAGCTCATCGGCCAAGCGGGCAAAGAGGCCGGCAGGCCAGCGGTTCGGCATTTTCCCGGCCCCCGGGTGGTAAACGATTACCCGAGGGGCTCCGTGTGACATCCTTTGCAGCATGGACTTGCCCCTGGCAAGCTCATCCTCTTCCAATGTGATTTCGATCGTGAGATCACTCTCCTTGCTGAAGGGATCAGGCCAGATATCCATGTTTCGCCTCACCTGGTGGTAGTCCTTCAGCCCCCTCCAGTCGAGGTCCCTTGGATGTGTGAAGAAGAAGGATGACGTGTTCGACTCCCCCTGTATGCTCCGGGCGCCTATCCTTATCGGTGCTCCGCAAAGGAACGCAAGGAGATCGCTTGTGAAAGAAGCCGAAACAGTGGAGGGGACGACCGCGATATCAAACTTTTTCTTCCTCAACCGCCGGACATATGCCGGAAAGTGCAGCAAGCTCCCCCCTTCCTTCCCGACGAACTCCCGCTTGTCGAATTTGATGACCTCATCGACGTACCGGTTCCCCACCATCGGTTCGTAGTTTACAGGACTCGCAAGGAGAGAGATCCG
>DASVIU010000399.1:0-3726 GCA_036386275.1 Bacteroidota bacterium
CGGCTCGGACGTTCAAGGGGAACCTGATACTAAACGGAAATCCGGGCGTGAGAGCTCCGGCGAGGGGGGATTTCAGGCTGATCGCGAATTCACCCGCGGCGAAACTGGGGTTTACACCGGTTCGCGTATCGGAGATCGGACCGAGGAAAAAGCGGTAGCCATTAATACTGAATATCGATCGAGAACGCGGAGAGAGAGTACCACAGTATCACCGCATACCGGAGCAGAAGATCGAACCCGAGCGTACGGAAGGGGAATCGAACCCCCCATTCGATAGTGGACAGACGCCTGTCCCCTCTCATGCACAAACTATCATGCCTCCCCCATCCTGAGAGGACGAAGGAGGCATGTGAGAAAGATCTTATATCCTGGTCTAATATAACGAATACGTTTACAATGTTGAAGCGGATCAGCCGGGACGGCGTCCTCCGGGACCGCCTCTGCGGGGTCCCCGGTTCCCCGGACGTCCGCTGCTCGGGCGGCCGCTACGCCCGGCAGGCTTCCTGTGCTCCCGGACCGGCATCGCGGATGGCGTCGGAGGCGCCGCAAGGAGAGCGGGCTCCGGCGTGATCGCGCGAAGCGACCTGCCGATAAATGCTTCGATTGCGGGTATCTCGTATGCTTCAGTCTCCGTTGCAAAGCTGACCGATGTCCCCGTCGCTCCCGCACGCCCGGTCCGGCCGATACGGTGAACATAGTCCTGCGGGTCCATGGGGAGCATGTAATTGACGACGTGACTCACCCCTTCGATGTGGAGGCCGCGCGCGGCAACGTCGGTCGCAACGAGGACCTTGAGTTTACCCCCGCGGAATGCCTCCAGCGTCTTGACCCGCTGTTCCTGCGAGACGTCTCCGGAGAGGAGCCCGCAGCTGATGCCGTGGGCCGCCAACCTGTCTTTGAGCGTCTGCGTTTCGTCACGCCTGTTTGCAAAGACCATGACGCGCTCGAGATTGAACTGTGTAATCACATTGTAGAGGAGCGTGAACTTCTCGGCGTTCGTCGTGATGTACACAACCTGGTCGATGGCCGCGAGCGTCATCTCCTGCGGCGGGGTCACGTCGATGTGGACCGCGTCGCGCGTCCAGGCGACGGCAAGGCGGTTGACCTCGGGGGTGAGCGTAGCGCTGAAAAACATCGTTTGCCTCTTCCCCTTCGGCATCGTGCTCTCGATGATCCTGCGGACGTCAGGGATGAACCCCATGTCGAGCATCCGGTCCGCTTCGTCAATCACGAGAATCTCCACCTGGCTCAGGTCAATATCCCCCTTCCGCTTGTAGTCGAGCAGCCTGCCGGGGGTCGCCGCGACGATATCGATGGATCCTTCGGTAAGCATCCTCTTTTGCTTCACGTAGTCCATCCCACCGAACACCGCCATCGTCTTTGTGCGGGTGTATTTCCCGAGACCCTTCGCATCTTTCTCGATCTGCAGGACAAGCTCGCGCGTCGGGGCGAGTATGAGCGCGCGCGGCGTCCCTTTCTTCCGCGGCTCGGGGGTAGGCCTCCGGCCGAACTGGGTGAGTATGGTGATCAGGAACGCTGCGGTTTTCCCCGTCCCCGTCTGCGCGCGACCGGTCGCATCCAAGCCGGCGAGAGTCTTTGTGAGTATGCCCGCCTGAATCGGCGTGCAGTAATGAAATCCCAGTTCATGGATCGCGCGCATGACCTCCGGCGAGAGGTCGAGATCATGGAAACGGAGCTTGCCTTCCTCCGGAGGGACCGTGAACTCCGATGGATCCCACCGGCGCTGCGGCGGTGCCTCGGGCGCAGGGGCGGGAGCCAGACGCGGGGCCCGGGGAGGTCGGGCAGGGCGGGGCGCGCGAGCCTGCGGCTCACGGGGGGGAGCGCTCCCGCGCCGACGGTGGTCCCTTTCGCGCTGCTGTTGCTGCCCCTGCCGGGGCGGGGCGGGCTGGCCCTGCCGGGGCGGACCGGGATGCCCCTGCCGGGCCTGGGATGGCTGGGTCTGACGGATCGGTGTGGAGGGGACCGGCGCCCTGGAGGGTTTCCCCGCGAGAGTTTTCAACCAGTCAGAGACTTTTTTGAATATGGGAAGTGCCACACGGTACTCGCTTTCTTGAATTGATTATTTTCAGTATCAGAGTGATTCGAGGACGAGTTCGGCGATGTCTTTGACGGCCGTCGTACCGGAAGGGTCCTTTTCCTTGACGCCGTCTGTCAGCATCGTCATGCAGAACGGACACCCGGTGCCGATAACGCCCGCCCCCGTGGCAAGGGCTTCCTCCGTCCGTTCGACGTTTACCCGCTTCCCCTCTTTCTCCTCCATCCACATACGCCCGCCTCCCGCACCGCAACAGAAGCTCCTGTCCCTGTTTCGCTTCATTTCCACGCGCGTCCCCAGGTTGTCCAGTATGTCGCGCGGGGCGTCGTACACGTCATTGTATCGGCCGAGGTAGCATGGGTCGTGGAACGTCATCGTGGCCCTCGCGCGCGGCGGGATGTTCAGCTTCCCCGAGTCCAGGAGATCCTGAATGAACGTCGTGTGGTGGACGACTTCGTACTCGCCTCCGAACTGGCGGTATTCCTTCCCGAGCGACTGCATGCAGTGGGGACAGGTAACGACGATTTTCTTTACCCCGTACCTGTTCAGCGTGGCGACGTTTTCGGTGATGAGCGACTGCGCGAGGTATTCATTCCCCATCCTTCGGGCGGCATCGCCGTTGCACTTCTCTTCGGCCCCCAGGATAGCGAAATTCACCCCCGCTTTCTGCATGAGCCGGGCGAACGCCTGCGTCACTTTTCTGTACCGCGCGTCGTATGATCCCGCACAGCCGACCCAGAAGAGGAGGTCTGTTTTGCCGGTGTCGGCCAGACGGGGGATATCCATCCCTTCCGCCCAGTCGGCACGCGTGGCGTGGCCGAAACCCCACGGCGTGAAGTTCCTCTCCAGGTTCGCAAAGGTGGTCTTCAGCTCGTCGGGGAACCGTGATTCGTTCAGAACGAGGCCCCGCCGGAGATCGACGATGGTGTCGACGTGCTCGATCATGACAGGACACTCCTGCACGCAGGCCATGCACGTGGTACAGGCCCAGAGCTCCTGCTCGGTGATGAAATTATCGAGGAGCTGGTGGCCGAGAACCGGCGATGCATCTCCCCCGGGCGCGGAGGCGGCGACCGCCATGGCAGGGGCTTTCTCCATTGTGCGCGATCGGAGATCCACCATGATCTTCTTCGGATCGAGAAGCTTCCCCGTCGTGTTCGCCGGACAGACGGAGGTGCAACGTCCGCACTCGGTACACGTGAAGCCGTTCAGGAGCTGTTTCCACGTCAGATCCTCAATGTCCGTCGCGCCGTACTTTGTGAGCGTCTCGTCGGCAAGATTGATGGGGGCAAGCGCACCCTTCGGCGCCAGGGAAGAGAAATAGACGTTGGGGATGGAGGTGAGGACGTGGAGGTGCTTCGAGTAGGGGAGGTAATTGAGGAAGCCCAGCACGGCAACCATGTGACACCAGAAGAACCCGAGGAACCATGCGTGCGCGTTCTCGCGAGGGAAGAGACCCGAGAGCTGCACGGCAATGAAGCGCGCGTCGTCCGGAACGCCCGTCGCGATACGCGCGGCGTTCTGGCCGAACATCGTGAGCATGACCGTCAGTATGAGAGCAAGTATAAATACCGCGTCCCACTTCGCGTGTCCGGTGACGCGCAGCCGCGCCGGGGGAGCAAAGAGGCGGCGGACGATCGATACGAGGACCGAGATGATGACGAGCGCGC
>DASVIU010000400.1:0-1916 GCA_036386275.1 Bacteroidota bacterium
TGGTCCGTCCCGTGCGATGCCATCGTGAGGAATGTCCCTCCGAGGAGACTTCCTGCGAGCGTATAGGGAGAGGCCAGGAAATCCATGACTCCCGATCCCCCCGAGAGGTTGAATATTTCAAATTTGTTGACCCCGTTCCGCGTGGCAAACGAAACCACGTCGGCCCACCCGCCCGGCAGCGCATGCAGGATCAATGCCATCGATGCCACTGCACCGCTGAGATAGACGAAGAGCTGCACCACGTCCATCGCGACGACCGCCTTCAGACCACCCACGTACGTGTATATGAGCGTGAAGACGCCAATCAGGACGATGCTCTGCGCGTAATCGAGCCCGGTAATCAGGTGGACGGGAATTGCGGTGGCGAAGAGACGTACACCCGATGCGAGGACACGCGTGACGATGAACACGGAGGACGTGAACCTGCGGAGCGGGAGCCCGAACCGCCTCCCGAGAAAATCGTATGCAGTCTCAAGATCCCCTCTGTAGTAGGCGGGGATGAAGAACAGGCTTACGAGTATCCTCCCCGTGAAGTAGCCGAATACGAGCTGGAGGAAATGCATATCCGATCTGAACGCCAGCCCGGGAATGCTGATGAACGTCAGTGTGCTGGTCTCGCTCGCGACAATGGAGAACCCGACCGACCACCAGGACATCTGCTTCCCGCCGAGGAAATAGTCCCTGGAATCTTTCTGCCGCCCCGCGATGAGGACGCCCGCAACAGTGACACCGGCAAGGTACAGGATCACGATGGCGTAGTCGATCGGGGAGAAGCCCATCGGGGTTACTTTGTGAGAAGTGCGGAATGGCTACGGAGGATCCTGCGCATGCCGTGAATTTCAAAACCCACTGCACGGGCGAGCGAAAGGGAACCGTTGAAATCGTCTCCGGACACATGCCCCGTGGGCTCCGAAAACAGGAGGCCCCCCCCTTTTTTCAGCGCGTCGAAGATCCCGGTGAGGAACCGCCTCGCATCGGGGGCCTCATGCACCACCGCAATTGCGAGCGCGAAGTCGAGTGTCCCCGCCAGGTCGTCAATGGAGAGGGATTCCGATGTACAGACACGGAATTCCATGCGAGCGTCCAGTCCCGCCTTCGCCGCGCGCTTCTTCAGCGATGCAATCATTCTCTCCTGGAGGTCAACACACACCACGTGCCCCGATTCCCCCACCAGACGGGCGAGGGGGAGAGTGAAAAAGCCCATTGCAGTCCCTGCGTCCAGGACGGTCATCCCTGATCTGACGTAGGGCTTCAGTATGCGATCAGGGTTCGTAAGCAGTTTTCTCACCGGGCTCAGGAGGAGGTACCCCACCCAGACCGGACAGACATGCTGGCTCATGGCAGATTCCTCTTTAGTTCTGTTTTGACGAAATAAACTCCGCCGTCTTTCGGAGGTATTCAAATCTCTCTGTTTTCATCAAGGAGCCAGGGAATAATTGAAAACATATTGTGGAAATGGCTCAAAGACGAGAGCCGGACAGATTGCTTCGTCGCAAAGAGCGCTCCTCGCAATGACAATTAAGGACCGAAGACGAGAGCGCCGGTCGTGGAAAGGTCCCACCATGACTGGTTCTGATCGTAGCCTGCCCAGATGTGCTGGTTCTTCCGGAAGCTTGTGCCGTCATTGTCGTTGATGGCGACATCGAAGCCTATCTTGTACCCAGGTTTCGCGACGATGCCCGGAAGGCCCGCAAGAGGGAAACGCGCGATCATCGTGTATCCCTCTTTCGTACGATGGAAATAGGTCTCTCCTCCGGGGACGAGATTGGGCTTCAGCAGGCAGGGCGCACCGGCACCCTGCCAGGCAAGTGAAGAAAAATCAGTCTCGCGATACTCCGCAAGGGAAAGGTGCCTAAACGCACCGGGTGTCGGGGGATCGTGACCCTGCGTAGAATTCTCTCGCACGTCGATCATGA
>DASVIU010000401.1:0-2690 GCA_036386275.1 Bacteroidota bacterium
GCACACCTGGACGAATTCGAGATTGAGCAGGGAGGCGAGCTTCTTGATCTTCGGGGCGATATGCCCGAGTCCGATCGCGCAGTGATGTGCGGGCCCTTCGCGGCTCCAGCCTTCGACGAATTGCTTGACGGTCAGGGGGAACCGGTACCGGCTGTTCGTGTTGCCGATTTCGAGTATCGGTCCGCTGACAGACTCTCCTTCGGCCGCAAGGAGTTTCAGCGTGCCTTTCCCCGTCTGTACAACGGCGAGGAGTGTGACCGGCCCGTGTTTCACGTTCATTTCGACAGAGAGCCCCTTCCCGGGCTTTCCGTGATACACTCCGAGCGGCTTCAGTTTGGGTTTCCCCTCGGCGATCGCCAGGTGCCCCGGACCGTCGTGCCCGAGAAGTATCACCTGATCATTGAAATCCATTGCATAGAACTCGCTGAATGATCCCCCCGCTCCGAACGCATCCATGATCTTCATGGCCACCGCATTCTTGACTTCACATTCTCCGGCGACCGGCACGTGTCTCGCCGTAAGGAGCGAGTTCCCGGCGATCACGGATGTAATGATGTCCTCCTCTTCGCTTCCGGGGGTCCCTTCGTAGTAGTAGGCGAGCGCACCGAGCCTCCTTTGTGCCACCAGCCGGTCCAGGGCGCATGCGGTCCGTGCCGCCCGCGTGATCTCCTCCGGGGAGCATTCTGCCAGGACCTCGAACTCCCTGCTGAACTCTTGTACTTTTTTATCCGTCTCTTCGCTCGTTACCCGGTTTCGGAGCAGCCCAAGTTCCCCGATCTCGAGGTGCTCGATATGTATACCGAACGAGGCTGCAATTTGCGTGGGATCGGAATACACGTCGAGCATCCCGTTATAGTAGTGCCCGAGTATCCCAAGCCTCGTCGAGGCCAGAGTCGCCGCCACGCGTGCCGCGTCGACCCACCCCTGGATTTCTTCCCATGCCTCAGGGTCATCAAGTGTCCCCGTGACCTGACGGAAGGGGATCCCTGCGCGGTTGAAAACACTCGCAATCTCCGGGACCGCACATGCCTGGCAGAACGCCAGCCACTCTCCGGTCATCTTCCCCCTGTCGCCGAGCGAGTTGAACCAGCCGTAATCAATCGCGTTTGCCGGCTGGAGGTTCAGGACCACCACCGGGAGGTTCCTCACGGCGGGGAGGACCGTTGATGAAAGCGCGTACGTCGACACGTAGAGGAAGATAAGATTTGCGTCGTGTGTCCGGAAAAGCGCGGCCGCCTCCTGTGCCTTCTCAACGGTGTCGACCAGCCCCGCGGATATGACCTTCGCATCCCCGAGCTTCCCCCGGATCGTTGCGATATACCCCTCGAGCCTCTCACGGAGTCCAGGGAACTGGGCCCAGTACGTTTCCAGGCCGATACCAAAGAGCCCCACGCGTACGGTGTTTGTTTCAGCAGTCATGATTCCTCCGGCAATCGGGCGGAATAATAAAGAAGGGGAGTGCCAAAATCAAACTTGTTTGACTATATTCAATCCGGATTTCACGAAGGGAATTTACGATGGTATCAAATCCTTTTCTCGGCGTCTTCTTCCACTGGCTCGGCGGTCTCGCATCGGGAAGCTTCTACGTCCCATACCGCGGCGTGAAGAAATGGTCGTGGGAGGTCTACTGGCTCGTTGGAGGGTTCTTTAGCTGGATTATCGCCCCCTGGATACTCGCCTCGGTCAACACGAACGACCTTCTCTCCGTGCTCCACGAGGCCCCCGGGGAGAGTATCGCCTGGGCGTACTTCTGGGGTGCGATGTGGGGGCTGGGGGGACTGACATTCGGACTCACGATGCGCTACCTCGGTCTGTCGCTCGGCATGGGGGTGGCCCTTGGATATTGTGCCGCGTTCGGCACCCTGATGCCCCCGATATTTCACGGGGAATTCATGACGAATGTCCTCGGGACCAGTTCCGGGCAGGTGATTCTCTTCGGGGTCTTCGTCTGCCTTCTGGGGATTGCCATCGCAGGCCTTGCCGGGTGGTCCAAGGAAAAGGAGATGACAGAGGAACAGAAAAAGGCCACCATCAAAGAGTTCGATTTCAAGAAAGGGATACTTGTCGCTACATTCTCCGGCGTGATGAGCGCTTCGTTCGCCTACGGCCTGGACGCGGCGTCCCCCATCGCCGAGATTTCGGCCCGTCACGGCACGACGATGCTCTGGACGGGACTTCCGAAGCTCTGCGTCGTCCTTCTGGGAGGGTTCACTTCGAATTTCATCTGGTGCCTGATACTCAACGTCAGGAACCGCACCGGTTACCAGTATTTCAGCCCGACCCTACGCGCCGGGAGTGCGTCGGAAGGCACCGGCACCGGCACCGGCCGGATGTCCGCGACTCCGGCGGAAGAGAGGGTCCCGATGTTGAACAATTACCTCTTCAGCGCTCTGGCAGGGGTCGTCTGGTACATGCAATTCTTCTTCTACTCGATGGGGGAGACGCAGATGGGGAACTACAAATTCTCGAGCTGGACGCTTCACATGGCGAGCATCATCATATTCAGCTCGCTCTGGGGTATTGCGCTCAAGGAATGGAAGGGGAGCAGCCCTTCCACGAAGACAAAGCTCGCGATCGGGCTTGCCACCCTCGTGCTTTCTACGATTATTGTCGGGTACGGCAATTACCTGGGTGTTGCTCCCTCACACTAGTGCGCTTCCGGGTTCACGGATGAACACGTTTTCAGGTTG
>DASVIU010000402.1:0-2077 GCA_036386275.1 Bacteroidota bacterium
GTTCCCGGCCGCTGTGCCGTTGCGCTGCGGCGGCCGTTCCTCCATGGGGCGTGTTCCTTCTTTTCGCCGGGGGGCGCTTCCTCGATAGCAGGAGTCTGGGGCGGGGCCTGAAGGGTCCGTTGATAGTAATCATCGAGAAGCATGGCAATCAGAGGGGATTCCTCCTCCGCCTCGGTCAGGCTCCGGCCCAGGGGGATGAAGCGCTGCATGCGCTCGTTTTCCAGGCTGTCCCGTGAACGGAGTTCGGCCTCCAGAGAGGCGATCACCCGCTGTGAAACGATCGTTTCAACATCCTCATCGGTGGGAAGTGTTTTTTCATGCAGGTCGATATCGAAGATGCGGGAAATCTCCCTGAGCTTGAACTGCTCCATCCCCGCCACGATCGAAATGGCCACGCCGCTCGCCCCCACGCGCCCCGTGCGTCCCGCCCGGTGGACGTAGAGTTCCGGGTCTTCCGGCGGTTCATACTGGATCACATGGGACAGGTCGGGAATGTCTATCCCCCGGGCCGCCACATCGGTTGCCACGAGGAAACGGAGGGTCCCCTTTTTTACCCGCCCCATGACCCGTTCCCGTGCCCCCTGGGCGAGGTCGGAGCTCAGTTCGTCGGCGTCGTATCCGAAACGCTTGAGAACCACAGACACATAGTGCACCGTTGACTTCGTGTTGCAGAAGACGATTGCGGAGACGGGGTTCTCCACTTCGATAATCCGGACGAGAGATCGTTCCCGTTGCATCCCCGGCACGAGGTAGTAGACATGGTCCGTCCCGGCCACATGGACATGATCCCGGCTCAAGCTGAGAAACTCGGGATGGCTGAGAAACTCGCCGGCGAGACGCATCACGTAGGTGGGAAAAGTTGCGGAAAACATATAACCGCTGATCGGCCGGGAGGGAAGAAACTGCTGGATCCGCTTCATGTCGGGATAGAACCCCATGGAGAGCATGCGATCCGCCTCGTCAAAGACGATGATTTTCAGGTTCTCCAGAGAAAGCGCCCCTTTGAGAAGGTGGTCGAGAATGCGCCCCGGTGTTCCCACGACGAGCTGCACCCCCTGCCGGAAGGCCTCGAGCTGAGGGCCGTATTTCACGCCGCCATACACCGCAGCCGTTCCCATCTTGAGATCGCTGCCGAGGAGTTCTGCTTCGCGGGAGACCTGAAGGGCCAGCTCACGGGTGGGCACGAGGACCAGGATCTGGCAAGCTTTCTTCGCCATATCAACCCGCTCCAGGATCGGCAGGATGAATGCCCCTGTCTTTCCGCTCCCCGTCTGTGACTGGACCATCAGGTTCCGTCCGGCGAGGATATAGGGAATCGCCCGGGCTTGGACGGGCAACAGTTTCAACCATCCCGCACTGGCGCATGCCACCCGGATCCTTTCGGGAAGCGCTTCGATGGTCACCTCCGGCAGAGCATTCTCCGGTTCGATGACTTGTTTATCGACAATCTTCTCCGGGCCGCTGTTCTCCTTTACGAGCTCTTTCTCCGTTTCGGCCACTTTGCCGTTTGAAGTTTGATCCTCTTGCATGGTTCCTCTCTCCTGATTGCTTTTTTAGACTATTGGGATAACGTTCTTCAGGCGTTTGCGCCGTCACTGTTTGCTGCTTTCGGAACGAATATCCATAGGATGATTCTAAATATACCAGATCGCTCTCACAAAATCCGGAGCCGTTATCGCATGGCAGCTCATTTAGCGGGAAAGCTTGAATGCCAGCCATATGCCAAGTATTCCACCGGCAGTACTTCCAAATAATGAGGTTACTGAAAATGCGTTAGCTCCCAGTAGAGTGGGTATATACCCGCCTGCAATGGAGCCGATGGTCATTCCAAACAGGATCATAAATTTTCGAGACATCATCGTTATCAGAATAAAAGCGCATTCCCATGTGGACCGGTTGTTGGGGGGAAGGTCAAGATATAACCTTGTCTGATCTTCGTTTCAGCAATTGATTACAAAGGACTGTCTGCACCGGCTCGTTGCGCTGATTCAGGGTGGTGCACCGGAAACGGACCGTTCCGCGGTCGGGTCGCGAAGAGGAGGGGCGAACCTCGATGACTTCGGCCATCGTCCGCAGC
>DASVIU010000403.1:0-6407 GCA_036386275.1 Bacteroidota bacterium
AGGGACGTGTCAAAGTACGTGATGGGGGCCGCGCCGCTCTTTCCCGCAAGCAGGCTGTTCCAGAACTCCTGCACGGAATTGCCGATCGGAGTGACGGCTCCGAGTCCCGTGACGACGACTCTGCGTCTGCCGTTGGTGCTCATGCGTTGATACTCTCCTTCCTGTTCGCCCGCCGGATAGAGACGCCCGGCGGGTGTCCGGGCGTGATGCCCGCCCCCCGGCCAGTCGGGGGGCGGGAGAATTTCTGAGCAGCCTCAGGCGCTTTTCGACTTGATGTATTTGACCGCGTCTCCGACGGTGGTGATTTTTTCCGCATCTTCATCGGGGATCTGCAGATTGAATGCCTTTTCGAATTCCATCACCAGTTCCACGGTGTCAAGAGAGTCGGCGCCGAGATCGTTCGTGAACGAAGCTTCCGGGGTGATCTGTCCGTCGTCCACGCCCAGTTTGTTGATGATGATCTCTTTCACTTTTGCCTCAATGTCTGCCATGACGCTGACCTCCTGTGTGAGTGATGAAATAATGTGAATGACCGGACTTCCGCGCTCTCTGCATTACATAGTCATGCCGCCGTCGACGCACAGAACCTGCCCGGTGATGTAACCCGCGTCGTCGGAGGCGAGAAACCGGACGACCGACGCGATCTCTTCCGGCCGGGCGGTCCTCTTCAACGGTATCATTGCAACCAGGGTCTTCTTCTGCTCCGGGGTCAGGGCACCCGTCATGTCCGTGTCAACGAAACCCGGTGCGAGGGCATTCACCTGAATATTGCGAGAAGCGAACTCTTTTGCAATAGACTTGGTGAAGCCGATGACCCCCGCCTTGGATGCTGCATAGTTCGACTGACCCGCATTTCCGCTGATACCTACGATTGAGGTTATGTTGATGATCTTTCCCGCACGTTGTCCCACCATCTGGCGGGCGGCCGCCTTTGTGAAATTGTAAACGCTTTTGAGGTTGTTGTCGATCACCCGGTCCCAGTCCTCCTCGCTCATCCGCATGAGCAGCCCGTCTTTGGTGATCCCGGCATTGTTGACGAGAATGTCGAGCCGGCCGTGATCGGCGATCACGCGTTCCACAAGCGCCGCGGCATCAGAGGAGGACGCGGCGTCCGATTGGTGCGCGGACACCGTAAAACCCTTCGCGCGGAGCGCCGAGGCCAGATCCTCCGAAACGACGGAAGAGCTCTTGTACGTGAATGCCACCGTCGCGCCGGCGGCGGCGAGTTCCTCGACGATCGCCCGCCCGATTCCCCGCCCGCCCCCCGTGACAAGCGCGATCTTTCCCTGAAGTGTGCTCATATTTTCATTGCGGGATTCACGCCGGAATTCACGCCAGAATTCAAAAGTGACGCGTAGTGTTTCTCCATCTGGGCATATCCCTCTTCGCCGACGATGTGGACAAGTTCTTCCCTGCACGCTTCGAACAACGGGGTCTCGAACGACGACCCGATCGTACAGCAGGATTCTTCGTTTTGAAGCATCTCATCGAAACTGATGATGCCGTTGGTGATCTCGATCGGGTAGAGTATGCAGAACAGGGGTTTGATCGCCCACTTGTGCATCCCCTCTGCCACCGCGACCTTTTGCAGTGAGCAACGTCCCCCGGCATCGAGGAATACACACTTGTCGTTGATCACCTGCGTCCCGACGCAATGTCCCGACGGGAAGTCCGTGTCGTCGGCCACCTCCGCGTCGAACCAGCGGGAGGGGTCGGTCGTCTGCGTGTTGTCCATGTGCCGGGTGATGAGATCCCTGTGTGCCATGATCACTTCCCGTTCGTGCAAGTCGACGTACACTCCCCCTTCGCAGCATACGGAGGAGCAGGCGCAGGGACCTCCCTCCTTCGGGAATCCTTTGCCAAAGAGCTCTCCCGACATCGTGTACGAATCGATCTTGAGCGACTTGTCCGGAGTGATCACGCCCCTTCTCCTTCCGTCCGTTCCGGCCCGGCCGCGGAAAGGGCCTGTGCGGCGTCCCGCCAGGTATCCATTCCCCCCGTCGCCACCTGCGGCGCGATTCTCTTGATGAGCCCCTGCAGGACCTTTCCCGGTCCGATCTCAGTACATTCTGTCATACCGTCACGCACCATATTGTGCACGCTCTCTTCCCACCGGACGGGGCTCGTCAACTGCCGGTACAGGAGCCCGCGGATTTCTTCCGCGCGCCGGACAGGCTCTGCTGTCACATTGGCGTAGACGGGGATGCGTGCATCCCGGAACGTCGTGCGGTCAAGCCCTTCCTTCAAGCCTTCCTGCGCGCTTGCCATGAGCGCCGAATGAAACGCGCCGCTGACGACAAGTTCCTTCACCATCCTGGCGCCGCGCACCTTTGCGATCTCCATCCCCTTGCGCACTCCCGCGACGGAACCGGAAATGACAATCTGCCCGGGAGAATTGTAATTCGCGGGCTGAACGATGCCGGCCGCCGCGGCTTCCCGGCAGACTTCCTCAATCACCTGTGGCGAGAGCCCCAGGACCGCAGCCATGGTTCCCGGGTGCTCTTCTCCTGAACGCTGCATCAGCTCTCCGCGGAGCCGCACGAGGCGGAGCGCGTCCTCAAACGACAGTGCGCCGGCCGCCACCAGTGCGGAGTACTCGCCGAGCGAATGCCCTGCCACCATCGCAGGATGTGCGTGCATCGCCGCAAACAGCGCGACGCTGTGAAGGAAAATCGCCGGTTGCGTGTTCCGGGTCTGGCGGAGTTCCTCCTCCGGCCCGTTGAAACAGAGCGTGCTCAGAGGGACTCCCAGTATCGCGTCCGCCTTTTCCATGAGCGCGCGCGAGCCCGGGTCGGCCTCAAAAAGGTCCTTCGCCATCCCCACGTACTGCGACCCCTGACCGGGGAATACGTATGCCGTCATTCCCATAGTCAGCGGGCGTCCTCCGCCGTCCATTTCATGAGAACGGCGCCCCATGTATAGCCCGCGCCGAAGCTGGCCATGACGATCGTCTGTCCCTTCCTGAGCTTCCCCGATTGCCACCACTCGGAGAGACAGAGGGGGATCGTGGCGGCGGTCGTATTGCCGTACTTGTCGATGTTGATCATGACTTTCGAGCCGTCCAGTCCCATCCGCTTGGCGGTCGCGTCGATGATCCGGAGATTCGCCTGGTGCGGCACCAGCCAGTCGACGTCTTTTCCGGCGAGGTGGTTCCGTTCCATGATCTCCGCTGAGACGTCGGCCATGCCCACGACCGCCGCCTTGAAGACGGTTTTCCCGTCCTGGAAAATGTAGTGCATCTTCTTGTCCACGGTCTCATGGGTGGAGGGATTCAGGCTCCCGCCTCCGCGCATGTGGAGGGCCTTCTCCCCTGAACCGTCGCAATAGAGTAAATGGTCGAGTATGCCACCGGAGGGATCCGCAGAGGGCTCGAGAAGAACCGCGGCGCCTGCGTCCCCGAACAGAATGCTGTTGTTCCTTTCGGTGTAGTCCGTGATGGAGCTCATCTTGTCGGCGCCCACCACAACGACCTTCTTGCACGTGCCGCTTTCGATGAACTGCGCCCCGGTGATGAGCGCGAAGGGGAACCCCGAGCATGCCGCCGAGAGGTCGAACCCCCAGGCCTTTGTCGCTCTTATGCGCTCCTGGACGAGGCAGGCGGTGGAAGGGAAGAACATGTCCGGGGTGACGGTGGCGACGATGATCAGGTCGATCTCCGCGGGGGAAATACCCCGGTTCTTCAGCGTTGCGAGTATGGCATTTGCCGCCAGGTCGGATGTCGCCCCATCCCGGAGTATCCGCCGCTCCACGATCCCCGTCCGCGTACGGATCCACTCGTCTGTTGTGTCGACCATCCTCTCGAAATCGCCGTTTGTGAGTCGTTCTTCGGGGACCCAGTGCCCCACGGCGGTGATGGTTGCGCCTGTCTTCGTCATTCTTCTCCGTGTCTGGATCTGTGAAGTGAATCCTGGATCTTCCCGTTGACGTTCTGGACAACCGTCTTCTCGGCCAGGAGAATCATGTTCTTTATCGCCTTGGGGGTTGATCCGCCGTGACCGATGATGGAAACGCCGTTGACCCCGAGTAGGGGGACGCCCCCGGCCTCCTGATAGTCCATCTCCTGCATCACGGAGCGGAGCCCAGAGCGCGCCAGGAGGGCAACCAGTTTTTCCCTGGGTCCCCGCGACGCGTACCGCACGAGCTTTGCCTTCAGGAACGACGGGACGCTTTCGCCGAATTTCAGGAGTATGTTCCCGACGAACCCGTCACAGACCGCCACATCCACCTCTCCCTTCAGGATGTCCCGTCCCTCGACATTGCCGACGAAATTCAGGGGGCTCTCCTTCAGCAGCTTGAACGCCTCGAGCGTGACCTCGTTTCCCTTCGTCTCCTCTTCGCCGATGCTCAGAAGCCCGACCGAAGGGTGGCGCGCGCCGAACATGGCGGCGACATACGCGGATCCCATCAGTCCGAACTCATAGAGGTGCCGTGCCCGGCAGTCGACATTCGCTCCCGCATCCAGAAGAAGGCAGGGGGAGTGCGTTGCGGTGGGGAAGAGTGCGCCGATGGTCGGCCTGCCGATCCCCTTGATCCGTCCGAGCATGAGCGTGGATGCCGAGAGTACCGCGCCGGTGTTCCCCGCGCTTGCGAACGCGTCTGCCTTCCCATCCCGGTGGAGCGCAAGACCGATGGCAATGGAAGAATTCTTCTTCGTCTTCAGTGCGGAATTGGGTGCGTCGTGCATTTCGATGACTTCATCGGCATTGACGACGCGCAATGTCCCGGCGATTTTCGCCTCCGCCCCCCGGGGGGCATATTTCTTCAATTCGGATTCAATGGCCTGCTCCCTCCCGACGAGGATGACCGAGATCCGCCCCGGGGCCTCAGTGACGGCGTCCACCGCTCCCTGGACAACCGCGCCGGGAGCAAAATCCCCCCCCATGGCGTCGACGACAATGGTTATGTCTTTTTCCTTCAAGCTCAAGGGAATGGACAACCGGGTGGTTGATGAAGGGGGTTCATACCGGCGGCGCGGAGGCGGCCAGCGCACCTCATCTCCCGCGCCGGGGGCCGGCGTGGGAGGATGAGCTGTGCAGGTCTCAGGATGCCTTGGGAACGACTATGGAACGGCCGTTATAATACCCACAATTCGGGCAGGCACGATGGGGGAGCTTCTGCGTGTGGCAATTGGGGCACTCGGCGACGGCAGGCGCCACTGCCTTGTAGTGTGTCCGGCGCTTCCGGCCGCGTGTCTTGGAGTGTCGTCGTTTCGGATTCGGCATATGCTCTCCTATCCAGCCTGTTTCGAATTGTTGTCCTGAAGCGTCTTCAACTTGTCCCACCTGCCGTCCACCAGCGTCTCCTTGCAGTCACACGATCCCTCGTTGAGGTTCTTGCCGCACTGGGAGCAGAGTCCCCTGCAATCTTCCCGGCAGACATTCTTCAGGGGAAAAGAGAGGAGGACGGTCTGTCGCACATCGTCGGCCATGTCAATGACCGTCTGTCCCGGCAATATCACCTGTACCTCCGAAGGATCGATCCGCTCCGCTTCGGATTCCTCCCACACGTAATGCATCTGGTACCTCGATCCGAGAGGTCGGCGAACGGGCGCAACGCATCTGTCACAGGGGACCTCTGCGGTGGTCGCCACGGACGCCCTCAGAAGAAGTTGCCTGCTGGTCTTCTCGAGCGTTGCCTTGATCTCCACCCCGTCGAGAAACTCAGGTGGAAGTCCCAGTTCGTCCGGTGTGATCCGGAAGCTGTAGGCGTGAACCCCTTCGGAGAGACCGCCGACCTGTATTTTCATGACCCCCCCTCACGTGCCGCGGAAAGCGCTCCGCGACGGGGCGAAAACCTCACCCGCCTGCCGGAAATCCGCCGGGATAGGCGCTTTTTGACCGTTTGAACAAAAGCCCTACAATATATGCATATCCTCAAAGAGAGTCAAGAAACACTCGTTCGGGACATTCAGATGGGTACATTCAGATGAAAACCGGGTAGGACTCCGTTCCATGCGGAATCTGGAGGGGAGTGCAGCGGTGGGGGGGGCGGCTCCGGGTTCCCGCCTCCCGTGGAGAACAGGCGGGAACCCGTGGAGTCAGATCCTATTCGTGCTTTACCGGTTCCCCGTGTTCGAGCGGTTCCCCGTGTTGGAGCAGTTCGGCCTGCACCTGCTCGATTGTCTCTGCGAGCGCTTCGCGGAATTTTTCGAAATCCTCTTTATAGAGGAAGATTTTGTGCTTCTCATATTCTTCCTCGCCGACGCGCTTGCTTTCCGTGATCGTGATGTAGAAGTCTTTCTCGGATTTCGTCGATTTGACGTCGAAGAAATAAGTCCGCTTTCCGGCCCTTACCCTCTTCGTGAAGATCTCATCTTTGTAGCCGTTGTTGTCCAATGCCCTGCCCTCCCTGATTAGAGTTGTTCCGATGGTGTGATGGTGTGTCTCTGGGTTGTTAGCGTCTTATCA
>DASVIU010000404.1:0-2227 GCA_036386275.1 Bacteroidota bacterium
CCCGTCATATCAGCTTCCTCAGTACTACGAGCTCTGGGCGCGATGGGCCGGGAGGGACAACCGGTTCTGGCGGGACGCCGCAGAGGCAAGCCGGAAGCTCCTGCGCGCGGCGGCGGATACCGTGACGGGACTCTCCCCCGACTATGCGGGGTTTGACGGGAAACCTCTGGATCCCTGGGGGAAAGGACACGCCGCGTTCCGGTTCGATGCGTGGAGAGTGGCCATGAATGTTGCGATCGACTGGGTCTGGTTCGGGAAAGACCGCTGGGAAGTGACCCAGTCCGACCGGATGCTCGGTTTCTTCCGTTCCGAGGGGATCCGAGCGTACGGCAATCAGTATGCGCTCGGCGGTAAGAAGCTCGCTGTCGATCACAGCACCGGCCTCGTAGCGATGAATGCGGTTGCCGCTCTCGCATCCCGCCGGCCCGACAGAAGGGAGTTCATCGAAGCGCTCTGGAACGCACCGGTCCCGTCGGGACACTACAGGTACTACGACGGCATGCTGTACATGCTGGGCCTCCTGCAGGTAAGCGGCAATTTCAGGATCTATGATCCGACCGGGGTGTCTTCAGGAATTGAATCCTCTGTCGGATTCAAGAAGGGAGAGCACGGTTTTCCCCTTTCTTCTTCGGGGAGACCGGCGCCACTCTGCGTGAGCTCGCGTGACTACCCCGGTGTTCTCCGCGTGGTGGGTCTGTTCCGAAACGACATAGAGTCTGTCACGGGAGCTCACCCGGTGATCGTGCGAGACAGCACGCCGCACGTGCGGGAGATCGTCCTCATCGGCACGATGGGGAAGAGTCCCGTTATCGACAGACTGGTTCGGGAGAATAAGCTCGATGTGCGCGGGATCGCCGGGGAGTGGGAGACATCGCTTGTCCAGACAGTGGACCACCCGTTTCCCGGCGTGGACCGGGCGCTCGTGATCGCCGGGAGCGACAGGCGGGGGACGATGTTCGGCATGCTGGGCATCTCCGGACGGATCGGGGTTTCCCCCTGGTACTGGTGGGGGGACGTTCCCGTCAGGCATCACCCGGACATATTCATAGTTCCCGGCCGGCATACCGACGGCCCTCCTTCGGTGAGATACAGGGGCATTTTTCTCAACGACGAATTTCCCGATCTGACAAACTGGGTGAAGGCGAAATACGGGAGCGTCCCGGAAGGGAATAATCCTCCCGTCCCGCCGGACGTGGCGATGTACGGGCATGGCTTCTATGAGCGGGTGTTCGAGCTGCTCCTCCGTTTGAAGGCGAATTATCTCTGGCCGGCGATGTGGAACAACGCGTTCAATGAAGACGACTCCGCAAATCCTGTTCTCGCGGACGAGTACGGCATCGTCATGGGGACATCGCACCAGGAACCGATGCTGAGGGCGCAGAAAGAATGGGACAGGCGATATCTCAGGACGCTCGGCTCGTGGAATTACGCCACGCATGCGGACGCCCTTGAATCGTTCTGGCGTGAAGGGATCAGGAGGAACAGGAAGTATGAGAGCATCATCACGCTGGGACTCCGCGGTGCGGACGATACGCCGATGGCCCCCGGCGGTCCTGAGGCGAACATGGCACTCCTGGAGCGGATCGTCGGTGTGCAGCGGACGATGCTCTCGGAGGAGATGAACCGGGACGTCACGCAGGTGCCCCAGGCATGGTGCCTGTACAAGGAAGTACTGGAGTTTTATAACGCCGGTATGCGAGTCCCGGACGACGTGACGCTCCTCTGGCCGGACGACAACTGGGGGAACATACGCCGCCTGCCGACTGCGGAAGAGCGGAAGCGGAGCGGCGGCGCGGGAATCTACTATCACTTCGATTATCACGGCGGTCCCCGGAGCTACCAGTGGATCAACGCGAACCCGATTCCGAAGATCTGGGACCAGATGTCGCTTGCGAAGCAGTACGGCGCCGACAGGATCTGGATCGTGAACGTCGGACACCTGAAAGGGTATGAGTTCCCGATTGAATACTTCATGTCTCTTGCATGGAATGCAAGGAAGTGGACGGGGGGTAACACGGATGAGTTCACGCGCCTCTGGGCGGAAAGGGAATTCGGGCCCGCTTCAGCCCCGGCGATCGCCGATATCATGGCAAAGTACTCCAAGTACAACGGCCGCAGGAAGCCGGAGCTTCTCAGCCCGGTCACATACAGCCTGACCAACTACAACGAGGCCGGGAGAATCGTCGTGGATTTCAATATCGTCGCCTCGCGCGCCGATTCGATCTAC
>DASVIU010000405.1:0-7837 GCA_036386275.1 Bacteroidota bacterium
TCCGCAATGAGGGACACGGGCGTTCCCCCCTGATGATGCTCTATCATGTCAATGCGGGGTGGCCGCTTGTCGATGCGGGGACCCGACTGCTGACAAGCGCGGCAACGATTACGCCCCGCGATCCCGCAGCTGCCGCGGGGCTCGCCGGCGCGCGGATCTGCTCCTCCCCCGTCCCGGACTTTGCGGAACAGGTGTTCTATCACGACTGTGCGGCCGATGAGCAGGGATACTCCGCGGCCCTGCTCGAGAACAGGACTCTGTCCCTCGGGCTCATGGTCCGGTTCCGGCAAAAAGAGCTTCGCCGTCTCGTCGAGTGGAAGATGATGGGGGAAGGAACGTATGTCATGGGGATTGAGCCGGCGAACTGCCTCGTCGGGGGAAGGGAGTCCGAGCGCCGGGCGGGAACGCTTGAATTCCTCGATCCGGGGGAAGAACGCAGGTTCGAGGTGCAGATCAGCGTGGCCGACGGGGAAGAAGAGATCGCGGCGGTCATTTCCAGGCACCGGCTGACGTGACACGGCGGCGGGGCCGCATCAAACACACTCACACTCATGGTGGCTGATATGCCCACAACGCGACGGGACTTCCTGAAGATGGGGGCGATTGCCGCAACGGCGCTCCCGCTCATGCCGGCGTTCGGAGAAGATTCTCCGGCGGCGGCCCCTTCCCCCTCACGGGGACTCTTCTTTGACGAGGCCGATATTCCCCGCATGCGACTGGCTCTTCCTCACCCTCATGTCGCCCCTTACTGGCAATCGATCATGGGGGCGGACCTCGCCGCGGACACGAATTTCATCCGGAGCGAAGCGAAGTTGAACAACCACTCGAAGGACATGCTCCGGGTCCGTCAGATACTCGAGCGGACCTCGTTCGCCTATGCGCTGACCGGCGATGCCGCACAATGCGAACTCGCCAGGCGGGCCGTGGATAAGATACTCGAGTATCCGAAATGGGATTACTTCCTTGAAGGGGGAGTCGACATCATCGGCCTCCAGAGGGCCCCCGAAGCGACGATCGCGATGTCGTGCGCCCGGGAGTGGCTCGACAAAGCGCTCACGAAAGAGACTGCCGCCGAGATCGAACGGCAGATCGGCGAGAAAGGGGCCCCCGCATGCTTCCGCACGCTCTACGGCTTGAAGTACCCTGACCGCGTTCAAGGATGGTCGTTCGACCCTGAAGACGATTACCCGTTCCATGTCGACCAGCGCCGCTGGCCTCTCATACTGAATTCAACGAACCTGAAAGCGATACCGATCGCGGGACTGGGGATCGCAGGATGCCTCCTCAGGGGAAAACACATCCAGGCCGACCGGTGGATCGATATGGCGGAACAGAGTGCCCGTGCTTTCGCGGTGATGTACGGGCTGGACGGCGCATATGACGAGGGGGTGGGGTACTGGGGATACACATCCACGCATCTGGCGCTCCTCGTTGAAGTGATCCGGCGGACGCTCGGCAGGGATATTTCCGGCATACTCAATTTCCCGGGGACAGTCCGGTACGGCCTCCGCATGTCGATGGCCGTTGCGGGGCGACCGAACGATTGCGTGAACTTCAGCGACGCGTGGGCGATGGGTGACCTCTCCGTCGCCGCGTGGACCGCAGGCCGATTCAAAGACCCGGTTGCCCAGTACGTGGCCACGCACGTGGGGACGCTCAGCAGCCCCTGGTCCGTCATCTGGCTCGATACCGCCGGGCAGGAAGAAAAACCCGGTCCCGAATTGTATGACGTACGTTTCTCGAACGACTGGGTGGTCGCACGGAGCGGATGGGGCGAAGCGGACGGCGTCGCCGCTCTCCGGAGCGGCGGTCCCGCCAATCACGAACACGCCGACAGGAACAGCGTCATATTCAAGGCGCACGGAGAGCGGATCTACCACGACCCGTACCATGCCGCCTACCCGTACACCGATCCCCTCTGGGTTCTTCGCCTCACGAAGTCGCACACGGCGGTCCTTATCGGGGGGAAAGGGCACCAGTACCACGACGGTCATGAAGGGACGAACGCGTCATTTGCGGAGTCGCATGTGGTGGAGTACAGGGCGAATGCGCGATCGGTTGTCGTCACGAGCGACGCAACGGCGGCCTACCGTCTTGTTGACAAGGACGTCGCTCTCGTGCAGAGGACGCTTGTCTTCCTGAAACCGGATATCCTTGCCGTGATCGACCGGGTCAGGCTTGCAAAGAATCCGCTCCCCGTCCAGGTCCGGTTCCAGATCGACAACTCCGATGGGAAGGGGGGGGTGAGTGCCGATGCGGGCTCGTTCACCGTGCGCCGACCGCTTGTCACGGCCCGGACACTCGTCCTCTCGCATGCGGACGTGGCGGTAAGGACGGGCAACCTCGACATACCTCCCGACAAGGGGGTCTTCCCGTATGCTGAGGCGGAATCGGCGCCTGCGCTCGATCACCTCATACTCACGGTCTGCGAGGCGCACGTTGACGGGGAAAAGGCGCCCCCGCTGCGCGCTGCGCGAGAGGGGGACGTGTGGCGGATAACGGGGAACCGTAACGGCGCCCCCGTGGTCATCACGATCGACACAAAAACCGACGTACCGGCAGTCACCTTCGGCTGAACGCCATGAAGCCATCAGACGCATACTTCGAAGAGGCCCTCCGGTATATCCCCTGGGGGACACAGACCAATGCGAAGCGGCCTCTCCCGTTTTTCTCCGGCACGATGCCGAAGTTCATCGTGAGAGGAAAGGGGTGCAGGATCTGGGATATGGAAGGGAAAGAGTACATCGATTACCGGCTTGCGCTGGGGCCGGTGACTCTGGGGTACTGCTACGACGAAGTTGATGCCGCCGTGCGGGAGCAGATGTCGAAGGGGGTCCTCTTCTCCATGGCGAGCCCGATCGAACTGGAGCTGGCCAGAAGGGTCTGCGCCATGGTGCCGAACGCCGACATGGTCCGGTTCATGAAGACCGGTGAAGACGCCAACTCGTGCAACGTCCGGATCGCACGGGCCTATACGAAACGGGACATGATACTCATCAGCGGTTATCACGGATACCCGGACTGGTTCGCGGCGGAGGAGGCCCCCGCCAACGGCGTCCCGCAGTTCATGCGGGAGTACGTCCGGGCTATTCCCTGGGGGAACTCTGAAGCTGCGGAAAAACTCATCCGGCAATACGGCGAACGGCTGGCCTGCGTGGTCGCGATCGGGTACGACTTCAACGAAGATACGAGCGGCAGATTCCTCCACCACATCCGGAAACTGACGAGGGAATACGGCGCCCTCCTGGTGCTCGATGAGGTCCTCACGGGGTTCCGCCTGGCCCCGGGCGGCGCGCAGCAATACTACGGCGTGGACGCGGATCTCGCAGGGTATGCCAAGGCGATCGCCAACGGCTACCCCCTGTCGGCGTACTGCGGGAAGCGGGAGTATATGGAGATGCTCAATACGTTCAAGATCACCACCACGTACGCCGGAGAAACGCTCTCGATTGCCGCTGCGATCGCGACGCTCGATTGCATGGTCCGCGAAAAGGTCCATGAGCATCTATGGGCCATGGGGAGGCGGCTCATGGACGGTTTCAACAGGATCGCCGCCGAACTGGGCGTCGCAGGGCATGCCGCGGGACTCCCTCCGGCTTCATGGCTCCGGTTCGAGCACGCGGACCCGGCGTATCCCCCCCGGCTGGAATACCTCTGGCACCGCGAGCTCTACAGGGAGGGGATATTTGTCAATCCCCGCTGGTTCATCTCCTATTCGCACCGCGCGGCGGACATCGATGAGACCCTCGAGAAAGCCCGCAGGGCACTCCGCCGCGCGCTCGACGCCGAACCGAAGGAACGGGATAACGTCAAGCCGTTCTGGTGGTAGCGTGATCCGTACCTCAGCCATAGTTCTCTTCCTTGCACTCCTGACCCGGCCGCCGACGGCCGCCGGCGGGAGCGACACCCTCTCGCTCGAGAACGGCATCATCAAAGTCGCACTGGTGCGCGAACACGGTGCATACCGGGAGGAATGGTTCGCCGGCGGCCCCGGGGAGTGGCGCCTCGTGGCTCTGAGCGGGAGCGAGAGCCGTGGTCCGATTGTTCTCGGAACCCCGGGGGGGATGACCACTGTGCCGTTGACGGATGCGAGGTTGCTGGGGAGCGGGAAGGACGGGTCACTCGAGCTACGCGGCTCCGCCTCCACGGCCCGGTTGACGGAGACGATCAGCCTGTCGGAGGGTTCTCCCTTTGCTTCCGTCGGGGTGAGAATGGAAACGACTGCGGAGATGTCTCTGAGCGGTCTCATGTCGACATATGCCTTTGCTCCCGACGGCAGAGACTCCAGGGAGTACGGGCCGGTCGATTTTGTCTTCACGCCCCAGCTTAGACCTGCGCCGGATGAAGTCATCGCCGACCATGTCTTCCGTTCCCCCGCGTTCATACTCCAGGAAGGGGGCTTCGCCGCGGCGGTGGTTCCGGATCTCCGGACGATAGACGGGAAGGAGAGACCCATCCGATCGGGAGGGGACCTGCAGGTGGCGGCGGACCGCCGTCCGTTTATGTCATTCGGCCTCATGAACTGGCAGCGGAAAAAGGATCATGTCTTTTACGCTCATGCCGATACGATGCTCTCCCGGCTCGGGCCCGGGATTCTGACATACGCGTTCTTTCTCTATGTGAACGTGTCTGCCCCGCCGCGCGGCGCGTTTCGCGACATCGTACGGTTTCAGTGGTCGGAATACGGACACCCCAACTTCCTCGGGGCGGTGTCCCCGCAATCCATGCCTTTCGCTGCGTACATACACAAGGCGTGGTACGAGTTCCTCCCGACCGTCGCGCTCGACACGGCGTACCGTGGCATCCCCGTGACTCTCCTGCGCCAGGGGCGACTGGCTTGGAGCAACCACCTGCACCCTGGCGCCGACAACGACTGCTGGTTCAACGTCTGGTTCAATGCGCTTCGCACGGCCTACGGCATGCATGTCTACGGCAGAGCCGCCGGGGACACCCTCCTGGTGCAGCGCTCGGAGCGGGTTTTGAACCTCGCGCTCCTTGCCCCGCGCGCGGGGGGGCTTGCGCCGACGATCTTCTACATCGACAGTGCGGGGGGGCACTGGGTCGCAGACCATGGGTGGGGGGGATAGACAGCGGGAAACTTCTCCCGATGTTCCATAATGCCTTTACGGCGACATGGATGCTCGCCTGGGCGGATCTGGTCCCCGCACGCCGGACCGCCATCCTTGACTTCACGGGCGGGATTGCCCGTTTCCTGATCGCCCACCAGGAGCCTGCAGGCGTGATCCCCTCATGGTATGACGCCGCCACGGGTGAGCCCTCCCCGGTGCTCAGAGATGAGAATGCGGAAACGGCGGGAGCCGCTCTCTTCCTGTCCCGCTATGCGGAGGCGACCGGCGACACATCCTCGCGCCGGGCTGCCGAAGACGCGATGGGCTACATACTGACATCGGTGGTTCCGGACCGCAAGTGGTTTGATTTTGAGACCTTTTTTTCCTGCTCGGCCAAGCCGGTCGGGTTTTTCGATCCTGTGACAGGACAGTATCCCCAGAACACACTCTCCATGGATATGGCGGCCGAAGCGTGCGCCAGCCTCTTCTCACTGACCGGGAAGAAGGAATACGTCGACCGGGGGAGCGCGATACTCGACTATCTCTGCCTCTACCAGCAAGTCTGGAGTCCCCGGTGGCTTTCACGTGAACTTTTCGGCGGCTTCGGAGTGCAGAACACGGATGCCGAGTGGAGCGACGCACGCCAGGCGTACTTCGCCCTGACGCTCATGGAATACTACGCGCTGACCGGAAAGAGGGAGTACTTCGAGCGGGGGGTCGCCGCGCTCCGTGCGATGTTCTCGCTGTTCGAGTCAGCGGACTCCCCGCGCACCGCGGAGAACTACGGCCACAGCGGAGGGGACGCCCCCGCCGGGGTGACAGGACTCCACTGGGGGACGGGAAGCGCCGTCGTCTCCGTCCACCTTGTTACCGCGCTCTACGGCGATGCGTATGTCAACGTCCGTGATGGCTGGGGTGCGGGGATCGACGGTTGCAGGATCCCCTCCGTGCACGCCGGGGATGGTGTCATACGCTTTGCGGTGCTCGACAACGTCGGCGTGCACCGGACGATTCGCGTGAAATTCGGCTCCATACCGGACCGGAGCTATTCCGTCATCGTCAATGACCGTCCGCTCGGACAGTTCACTTCGGGTGAGCTCGAGCGGGGAATTGACGTCTCTGTGTGAATCACACACAATCGCTGGTTCTATGCTCACAATGAGATACGCACAGGCGCTGTTCATCCTGACATTCCTTGTTGCGGCACCCCCCGCTGACAGGGCGGGACAGGAATCCGGCGGCGCCAGGACGCACGTCAGCCGCACGGAGTATCTCCAGGCCTATGAGCAACGGGCGCACTACATCAGCTCGTATTACGACACGTCACGCGCCGGGGGTTACTATGCCGCGGCGGCCCGGTATGCGCACGGGAAGGATATCCGTACCGCAGACAGCATGTTTGTCGCGGCACTGAAAGTCCCCAGCGGCGACATGTTCTGGATGTTCCCGTGCATCGGGGCGTACCTTCACGGGAAGGACAGGATGTCCCCTGCAACGAAGGCGGTTGCGCGGAACGCCTGGAAGACGTACGCGCCGTACAGGGGAGACACGGAAAATCACTGGGCGATGTACTATTCGTCTCTCTTCCTGGCGAGCGAGCAATGGCCGGGACTCCCGGGATCCGAATGGTACAACGGAAAGAGCTCCGATGAGAACAGGACGGACGCGAAGGAGTACCTGATACACTGGATCGAGATCGCGACGACGATCGGACAGGGGGAATTCGACACACCCCACTATTTCACGGAGTATGCCGTCTCGATGTCCCTCCTTGCGGACTTCGCGCAGGACCCGGAGATGAAACAGCGGGGGAAGATGATGCTCGACTACCTGCTCGTCGATTTTGCCGATGAGCAGCTGGACGGACAGTACCTGGGGGGCTTCAGCCGCATATACCAGCCGGAGGTCTACAAGCCGCTCATGACCCCGGCGTCGGCGTATGCCTGGCTCTATTTTGGAACAGGTGAGCCCTCCCTCTCTGAGTGGGCGCTTCTGCCGGCACTCGGAGACTACCGCATTCCGCTGATCATTTATGAAATTGCCACGGACAGATCTCACTCCTATGTCGAGCGGGAGAGGAAGCGGGTGAGGAACGTCATACGGTTCGGGAATGAGAAGAACCCCCCGGTCTACAAATACACGTATGTGACAAAAGACTACGGCGTGGGCTCGCTCCAGGGAGGCCTGCTCCAGCCGATACAGCAGCACACGTGGGGAGTCCAGTACACGTACGGGCGTCCCTACACGACGGTATTCGGGTTGCATCCCTACTGGTCGAGCTACGAGCTCGGCATGTTCTTTCCCGAAGAGATCAAGCCGCTGATCGCAGACGTCGTCGGCTCGAAGGGGACATACAACAATCCCGACAAGTGGACGGGGGGCTCCCCCTGTGAAAGGACGTTCCAGGACAGGAACGCGCTGATCGTCCTGTATGACATCGAGCCCGGGACGATGACCGAGCACATCGACGGGTTCTTCCCCCGCAATCTCCAGGAGCGTATCGTCGATCCCTCAGGGTGGATATTCTGCAAGGCGGGGAACACGTACATCGGGTGGTATCCCCTCCAGGAAGGGCTGTGGACCGAGGAGACCGAAAACTGGCGGTTCCGCAGCCACAGGCTCCAGAACGGCGAGGTTGTGGAGGTCCGCTCGAAGGACGAGATCGGCTCGTTCGAAAAGTTCTGTGCCGCCCTCCGGGCGCGGAAGCCGAAGGCGGTGCTGAAGCCCAGCGCCGTCAGCGTCGAATACACGACGCTCGGGAACGACAG
>DASVIU010000406.1:0-4347 GCA_036386275.1 Bacteroidota bacterium
ATTGCAGCGCCTGTTGGACCGTGGTAACGTGCTATTGAAGTACCTGCTCACACGCCGTCTTCAGGTCGTAGTAGACCGGGATGAGCGTATTCACGAGAGTTCTGTCGAGTACGAGCTCGACCACCTTCTGAGGATTCAGGAAGACCATCTTCCCCCCCCGGAGTTTCAGGGCTTTGTAACTCCGCACCAGGACACCGATGCCCACCGATGCCATGAAGTCCACTTCCGAGAGATCCACAACCACGTTCGCTCTCTCCACCGATGTTTCCGCTGACAGACGGAGATCGATCTGATTCGTCCCGTCGATATCCATTTTTCCGCGGAGAATTATTCTTTTGATTCCGTTATCCAGACGTTCGACGGCGAATTCCAAGGAACAGCTCCTTCCGTGGGAATGCATCGTGCCCTCATGGCTCCCGTTTCCCGGGTACGGCCATGTACACTCGAGCGAAGCTACGAATCCTCTGTCACCAGAAGGTTACGCGCATGTTATCAAATTGTTATCTCTTGTGTCGCGCTGTTTGTCCCTCCCCAAAAAAATGAATACTCCGCAGCCAGCAGCGCAATGCCTTTCTCTTTCAGGGCTGAGTTCCTGATCTCGCTATAGGTGATTTTGCACGCCGTACATTCTGCTTGGAAATGAGAATCTGAACACATATCTTGAAGAGAGATGACAAGATCGAAAGGAGGCCTGAGTGAACAACGAAGCAAAGGAAAGACTGAGGAGCATTGCACGCAAACTCGCGGATGCGTCATTTGCTGAGGCCTGCAACGACATTTCGACGGAAGAGGAATTTCAGAAAACCGTCGATGCGTTGGTGAATCACCTCATGAAAGTACGCAAAAGGTCACGAGCGTTGCACCTGGAGAAGCAGGTTGTCTGAAAGGAGGCAGATAATAGAATACCGTTCCAAGAAAGTGAGCTTGTTACAATTTCGCGATCAGATCGCGTAATCCCTCTTTGGTAGTCCCGATCTTCTGCTGGATTTTCCCCATCACTTCGTCTTCCTTCCCCTCCTTGAAGAGCAAATCGTCGTCTGTCAGGTTGGCATACTTCTGTTTCAGCTTGCCGGAAATTTCCTTCCAATTGCCTTTGGCGGTGAGTGTGTTCATGTGAAGCCTCCTTGCGTGAATGAAATGAAGAGGACTACGTCAGAGTATGAACAAGCGCACTGAATTTTCTGCCGGTACGTAATCAGCCAGGGGGATGAAACATGGGTTAATCCTATTCAAAGAGACCGGCCGGTGATGGAGGCGGATTTCAGGGTCCGGGACAGGAAGAAAGCGCTGCAGATCATCACTTATTCCTCACTCGCCGGACTGATCATGACCATAGTTGCGTGGAATGCGGGGCGGGCCCTGCACTGACCCTTGCGTAATTTCGGCGCGTTCTGTACAATGAAGAAACCGCCAGAGAACAGGAGCGCAATGCCTGACGCCGTCACCGGCATACATCACGTCACAGCCCTCGCGAGCGATCCGCAGAAGAACGTGGATTTCTACACGGGAGTACTCGGCCTCCGCCTTGTAAAAAAAACCGTCAATTTTGACGCCCCCGACGTTTACCATCTGTATTACGGTGACGAGGTCGGACACGCCGGAACGATACTGACATTTTTCCCCTTCCCGGATGCATCCCCCGGGAAAAGGGGGACAGGGGAGATCTCGGCCGTCGCATTCCTTGCCCCTCCTCAGTCAATCGATTTCTGGGCGGGGCATCTGTCACGGCACGGCGTCCGGCTTGACGGCCCTTTCTCGCGGTTCGGCGAGCAGTTCGTTTCATTCGAGGACCCGGAAGGGATGACGATCGAGCTGGTGTTTCCAGGGGGAGGGGAGACCGGTGATCGCCCGTGGGAAGGAAGCGCAATTCCGCGTGAGAGTGCCATCAGGCGAATCGGGGGGGTAACGCTTCTTCTGCGCGATAGCGGCCCCACCGGGGAAGTGCTTACCGGGGCACTCGGGCTCCGTGCCGCCGGGAGGGAAGGGGAGCGGATGAGGTTCAGCGTCGGGGAAGGCGTTGCAGAATCCGCCATCGACATACTGACGTCCCCCGGATCGCCACGGAGGAGCCAGTCCGCGGGATCGGTCCACCATATCGCGTGGCGGACGCCGACCGGAGAGGAACAGCGGAAGTGGCGCGGGAAGATACTGGAGGCGGGCCTCCCCGTGACGGATGTCCTGGACCGGAGCTATTTTCAATCCATCTATTTCCGGGAACCGGGGGAGGTCCTGTTCGAAATTGCGACAGACATCCCCGGGTTCACCGTCGACGAGGCTCCGGCGGAGCTCGGGACACACCTCAAACTCCCTTCCTGGCTGGAGCCCGAGCGTGCGAGGATTGAACGAGTGCTCCCCCCCGTCCGCGTGAGAGACATCCGCCCCGGTCGTTGACCCGGCAGACTTCCTCATCGGCCGAAGCCGGGACCGACCTTCGAACGATACTTCAGTTTACTTCTTCTTTCCCGGTGTCGCTTTCTGCATTTCTTCCTTCTTCGTCTCCATGGCAGGGAGGGGCATAGGGATGATGATCGGGATTATTCCATCCCGAGTGCGTGGAACATGGGATCCCACGGGGGGAGTTTCTCCGGGGTCGTTGTGAAGAGCGCGAGGATCTCCGGGGGAATATACTTCTTGTGGACGACAATCACCTGGACATACCTGTCGAACCACTCGTCTGTCATCGTGAAATATCCTTTCTTTCCCGGCTTCTCGCTCCAGGAATTCTCCACAAGCCATTTCTTCGGTTTTCCTCCTGCGATGTCGATCCCTGTAAACACCATGTTGTGGTTCGGTGTGCTGGAGTACGTCTCGAAGAGTTCTTTCCGGGAGAGCGTGAAGTCCATCCCGTAGAGGGAGCCGAAGTCGAATATGCCGGGAGCCATGAGGCCGGTTTCGCTTATCGATTCCTGGCCGACGTCGCAGCCGAACCAGACGGGCTGGTCGTCGAGGAGGCATTTCATTGCCAGGGATTTTATGGTTTCAAGAGAACAGTTGACAAAATTCATGTCGGGCCGGTCAGCCAGTGCCTTGTCGAGCTCGATGTCGTACCGTTTGCCGAAGGGGAGCGTGGGGACGGAATAGAGCGCATAGTAGTCGTCGAGCACCTCGTCCACTACTTCCCTGTAGAACTGTTGCGGCGTGTATGTCTTTGGGAGGGTGAGCTTCTTGTCCGCCCTCTCATAGCGCCATGAGAATGTCGCGGGGGGAACGCCGAAATTCAGCGCGAGTATTCTGTAGACGTCCCTGAGCGCCTCCGCTTTCAACGATGCCCATCGTGCCGTGTCAGCGACGCTCCGCAGGCGGAGCGCATCCTGTTTCAGTTTCATTCAGAGGACATTGTTGACGGTCCCGGAGTTCGATGAGCTGAACGTTTCCGGCATCACATCCCTGGGGACCACCCCGTACTTCTTCACGAGTTCGATGAACCCGATCCAGTTGCCGCCGTCCTGGACCGGCTGCTTCAGCAGGAACTCCATGGTCCGGTCGGTAAGGGGCTTCTCCCGGAGCCCGATGACCGCGTCAAGGAACAGGTTCGCCTTTTCAAGCTTGTCGTAGAAGAAAAGATAGTTCTGGGAGAACTCCATTTCCTCGGCACTCAATTTCCGCGCGGCGACGGGCCTGAGCGTGTTGAGCGCTGAGAACATCCAGCACCTCCCGCTCGATTTCTGGTCCGTGATCTTCTGATCCTTGAGGCGGTGGGAAAAATACGCGTCGACGTTTGTCGTCACCTGCCAGCTCGCCGCGATCTTCCTCCCCTCGGTCTGGGAGAGGGCGTTCTGCACGGCCCTGAAGTGCGCATCAACGACGCAGGACTTCTCGAGGTCCAGAAGAAGTTCCGGAGTGATCCCGGTCTGGTACTGGGCCGGTACGCGCGACGCGGCCAGAACCGCACTGACGAGCAGAAGGAGGGTTCGTTTCATCGGGCATCGGACGGGGAGTTGTTGCACATCGGGTGATTATGCTTCCGCGGTCACCGGGACATCGCCCCGGTTCTTTCTGACCATCCTCGAGAAGAGCGAGATGTCGGGGTCGGCGAGGAATCGCCAGAGCAGTTTTGACCATGACCGGTGTGAGACGAGTTTGTCATACCACTCCGGCGCCATTTCTTTCATCCGGGGGAGTTTGTTCCAGGGGACGGACGGGAGATCATGGTGCTCGTTATGAAATCCGACGTTGAGTGCCACGCTGTTCAGGGGTCCGTAATAGCTGTACGTCTCCTGCGGGGGTGATGTCAGATAGTGTTCCTGTATCCAGCGTGCCCCGAGCGGATGGAGGCCGATGGAGAAGAAAAAGGAGAGCCCCAGGTAGAGGAGCGCGCCCGGCCCGAAGTACACGGCGATAAGGACG